>JAGVGM010000316.1 GCA_020057065.1 Thermodesulfovibrionia bacterium | reverse complement strand
CTTATCAAGCTGCATGAAATTGAGGAGATGAGAAAGGCGCTGGTTATAAATGTTCAGGCTGTTCAGAATGATCTATATACAGTAAATAAACCCCTTACCGACAACATAGATTTTATTGTAGGTAATATGATAAGGCTTGAAGAGTCAGCCCGGATATGCACAACCTGTCATCATGCCCCGCCGGTTTATAAGCGTTTGATAAATATACAATCCCTCATAAATAAATATGGAAGCGCTTTAAGCCGTTATTTAACGGGTTCTGCAAACTCGGAAAGGATTGAAAAGCTGAAGGTCGCTGCCGAAGAGGTTGGAAACAGTGTTCTTATGCTTACAAAAGATATGTCACATAAAGCAAGCGACAATATTGTCATAATAACAAATATTACAGCACAGCGTCTGAAATATGTCAGGATGATCCTTTTATTTACCCTGATTGCAACCTTCTCGCTGAGTATTGTTATTGCTTTTAAACTTATAAGGTTCATAACCACTCCTGTTAATGAAATACTGAAAGCAACAAGAATGATAACTTCGGGAAATTATGATGCCAAGGTTGCTTATGAAGATAACACTGAATTCGGGGAGGTCGCGCGGAATTTCAATGCAATGAGCGCTGCTATTCAGGAAGGATACGAAAAGATCCAGGGAGAAATGGCGTCCCGCATTAAAGTGGAAGAAACGCTCAAAAAGTCCGAAAAATTTCTAAATACGATATTTGACAGCATTCACGATCCCTTCTGCATCATTGACAGGGAATACAGAATAATAAAAGTTAATGAAGCTTATACAGAGATGAGAAAGACCACGATCAGCAGCCTTATAGGCAGGAGGTGCTATGAAGTTTTGCAGGAAAAAAACAGGGTCTGCGAAGATTGCATTGTTGAGAAGTGTTTCAGGTCTAAAGACCCGTGCGCAAAAGACAAGCTTTTGTCTTTCTCTGACAATACAAAAATCTGGCTGGAAATCTACACCTATCCCATAGTTGACAGGGAAGGCAGCGTAACGCACGTTATTGAATACAGCAGGGACATCTCCGGGCGCAAACATGCTGAGGAGGAGCGCAAGGCAGCGGAAGAACGGATTGTATTTAACACACTGCATGATTCCCTGACGGACCTTCCTAACCGTAATCTGTTCTATGACTATCTCAGATATGCCATAAGCCGTACAAAGCGGCACAGTGATTACTTGTTCGCTGTTTTGTTTCTGGACATAGACCGTTTTAAAGTATTTAACGACAGTATGGGACATGCGACCGGTGACGAGGCCCTTTTGGAGATCAGCCGGAGACTGAAAGACAGTATCCGTTCCGAAGACAAAATTGCGCGTTATGGAGGTGATGAGTTCGTTATCCTTCTTGAAGAACTGAAAAACGAAGAAGAGGCTGTATATATTGCCGAACGCATACAGGAAAATATAGCACGGCAGTTTGACATGAAACAATTTGAGATATTAATTACTGCAAGCATCGGGATTACTTTCAATACAATAGGCTACGAAAAGCCGGAAGATATTCTGCGTGATGCAGATATCGCTATGTATTGTGCCAAAAACAGGGGCAAGGGACATATCGAAATATTCAATAAAAAAATGTTTGAAAGGACTTTGGCTAAAATTCAGCTTGAGGCAAACTTGAGGCAGGCGATCAAACAAAACGAATTCCAGCTTTTCTATCAGCCCATTATATCAATGAAGAGCGGTAAAATTGCCGGATTAGAGGCCCTGATAAGGTGGCGGCATCCGGTCCGGGGTCTAATATCTCCATTAGAATTTATTCCCCTGGCTGAGGAAACAGGTTTGATTATTTACATTGGAGAATGGGTACTTGATGAGGCGTGCCGGCAAATGAAGATATGGCAGGAAAAATATTCTGAAAAGTCTCACTTAACAATAAGCGTCAACATCTCCAGTAAGCAATTGTTTCCCAACATTATTAAGCTTGTCGGGGAGGCAATTGAAAAGTACATGCTTGCGCCAAACACCCTGGTGCTGGAAATTACCGAAAGTATGCTGATGGAAAATGCAGCCCATGTTGAGCCCTTACTGTCAAAACTGAAAGAGATGCAGGTCCGGATACATATTGACGATTTCGGCACAGGTTATTCTTCTTTGAGTTACCTGCATCAGTTTCCTATTGATGCATTAAAAATCGACCGCTCTTTTATCAAAAAGGCTGACATCGGAGAGAATTATAAGATAGCAAAAGCAATAGCATCTCTTGCTCATGCTCTTAATATGGAAGTTGTTGCAGAAGGGATTGAGACGGAGAAGCAGCTTGCGTTCGTCAAATCTCTGGGTTGCGAATACGTACAGGGATACCTGATATCAAAGCCGGTGGACAGTAAAGCTATAGAGGCTTTATTGGAACAAAAAGAGGTCTTTTCCGAATTACCTGACCCATTCCTTCTGAGAACATAAATTTGAGGTTCTTAAAATTGCTCTATTCCATTATCTTTGAAAAATCGCCTAAGGAATCAAAGATATTTTTAATTGAATAAAGCAGGGCGAGCCTGTTGTTCTTTGTTTTTTCGTCTTTGTCCATTACGAGCACACTGTCAAAAAATGTATTGATGGGTTTTTCGATGTCAAATAAGGCGATGATATTTTTGTCTTGCACCTTAGCTTTAACTTCGGCAACAGCGGTATATAATTCTTTCTCTGCCGGTTCATTTAACAAAGGTTCATTTACTATTCCCGGCTGTACTTTTGCGAGGATGTTGTAAACCCTCTTTGCCGCCATTAGAAGCGCGGGGAATGCCGGGTTCTTTTTTAAATCCAGAAGCGCGTCAATTCTGTATTTCAAATCTTTTATGTTCAGCATTTTCACTGCAAGGGCGGCATTAACAACGTCGTAACTGTATCCCTGTGATAAAAGCATTCCTTCAAGTCTCTGGTTGAAGAATTGCATTATTTTCCCTGACAGGGTTGTTTTTTCGGCAGGTGAAACAGATAAGCCTTCCAGCGCCTTATCCGCAAGGATATCCGGCGTAAGAGGATAATCCTTACCCTGCAAAATATTTATTATTCCTGCCGCCTGTCGCCTCAAGGCAAAGGGGTCTTCTGAACCGGACGGTATTAAGCCGAGGTAGAAAAATGATGCGATATTGTCTATCTTATCTGCAAGCGAAATTATAGTGCCCATTTCTCCCGCGGGCAATGCATCGCCTGCTGATTTAGGCAGATAGTGTTCGTATATTGCAGTTGCTGTTTCTTCATCTTCACCTGAACTCAACGCATATATTTTCCCCATATAACCCTGCAGTTCAGGGAATTCGCTGACGACCCCGGTGACAAGATCCGCCTTTGAAAGCATTGCTGCCCGGAGCAGTTTTCCTTTTTGCTGAAAACATACCTTGTCCGCAATAAAAGAGCACAGTGATTTTATCCTCTCCAGTTTATCGTAAAGAGTTCCCAGTTTTTCCTGAAAGGTCACGTTCCTTAATTTATCAATGTAATCCCATAAAGGTTTTTCGCGATCTTCGGCAAAGTAGAATCTCGCATCCTCGAACCTTGCACGCAGCACGCGTTCAGCGCCTTTCCTGACAGTGTCATTATTTTCAGGTTTTGTATTGCTTACAACGATATAATGGGGCAGTATATTCCCATCTCTGTCCTCTGTTGAGAAGTATTTCTGGTGTGTCCTCATGACGGTTATCAGAAGTTCTTTGGGCAGCTCAAGATATTTATCCTCAAAACCTCCCAGGACAAGAGTCGGATATTCCACAAGAAAGGTCACAAGGTCCAGCAGTTCTGCATCTTGATGCACCTTTATATTTTTTTCTGATTCAATCTTTTTTAACCCTTCTGAAATGATCTTTTTTCTCTCGGCATGATCAGCGATAACTCTGCCTTTAGAAAGAAGGGCTAAATATTCTGAAGGGTTTTTAACCGTGATTGCCTCCGGCGACAAGAACCTGTGGCCATATGTGATGTCGCTGCTATTAATGCCGTCGATATCGAACGGGATCGATTCATCACCGAACTTCGCGAGTATCCAGCGTATCGGCCTGAAAAAACGCAGCGACCCGCTCCCCCAGCGCATTGTTTTAGGCAGTTGCAGGGAAGATAATATTTGGGGCAATCCTTCGCTCAGAACATCTTTTACCGCCCTGCCCTTTTCCTCTATAGTGACGGCAATATATTCTCCCCGGCTGGTCTGAACAATTTTTAATTTATCAATATCAACGTTCAGGGATTTTGCAAAACCAATCGCTGCTTTGGTTGGTGCGCCTTGATCATCGAATCCAACCCTTTTGGGAGGGCCCATTGTTTCAACTGTTCTGTCTTTTTGCTTATCTGAAATACCTTCAATATATATTACAAGTCTTCTCGGCGTGGCGAATTCGGAGATATTCCCGTATTGGATCGATGAATTCTCGAGCAGTTTTACGATCTCTTCACGCAATATCTGCAACCCCCTTGGCACAAACCGTGCAGGTATTTCTTCGGATCCTATTTCGAGTAAAAATGGTTTCATGATCTCTTAATGGATTCAAGGGTCCAAGGATTCAAGGATTCGAGTGACAATCACTTGAACCCTTAACCCCTTGAATCCTTGGACCCTATTTTTTCAGTAACGGAAATCCCATCTCCTCCCTGAGCTTTAAATATTCCCCGGCACATTTTTTTGCGAGGTTTCTCACCCGCGCAATGTATTTTGTTCTCTCTGTCACACTTATCGCGCCCCGTGCGTCCAACATGTTAAAGCTGTGCGAACACTTGAGACAAAAATCATATGCAGGCAGCACAAGCCCTTCTTTCAGCAGCTTGAGGGCTTCTTTCTCGAAGGAATCAAACAAGTTGAAATGCAGCTGCGCGTCAGAGAGATCAAAATTGTATTTTGAGAACTCCACCTCTGTTTCATGATGGACGTCTCCATAAGTTATTTCCCTGTTCCACTGTAGATTATAAACATTATCGACTTCCTGCAGGTACATCGCGATACGCTCGAGGCCATATGTAAGTTCAACGGAGACCGGCTTCAATTCAATACCTCCGACCTGCTGGAAATAAGTGAACTGCGTTACTTCCATCCCATCCAGCCATACTTCCCAGCCGAGTCCCCACGCGCCGAGGGTTGGAGATTCCCAATCGTCCTCGACAAAGCGGATGTCATGCTTAAGAGCGTCGATACCGATAGCCGAGAGGCTTTTCAGATAGATGCCCTGAGAATCCGGAGGCGATGGTTTCAGGATCACCTGATACTGGTAATAATGCTGGAGTCTGTTGGGGTTTTCTCCATATCTTCCATCAGCGGGCCTTCTCGACGGCTCGACGTATGCTGCCTTCCAAGGTTCAGGACCGAGCACCCTGAAGAACGTGGCAGGATTGAAAGTGCCGGCGCCTACTTCAATATCATAAGGCTGATGTATCACACAGCCCTCCCGGGCCCAGAATTCATGGAGTTTTAAAATTAAATCCTGTAAGTACATAAGGTGAATATTAAAAAGAAGCACTGGAGTTTGTCAAACCTTAAGCTCTAAATTTTATGACAAAAATCATAGAATATATTTCTATAAAAGTTATAATATATTACAAATAAAGTTCTCAACAGGAGGAGAATATGTTAAAAGAAAGAGTAGAAGCGGTCTTAAGCAAGGTAAAGCCTATGCTTCAACGGGATGGAGGAGATGTTGAACTGGTGGATGTTCAGCCTGACGGTGTGGTGAAGGTAAGACTTACAGGAGCATGTGCAGGATGTCCGATGTCCACAATGACTCTCAAGAATGCGATAGAAGAAACAATTAAAAAAGAAATTCCTGAAATTAAATCAGTTATTCAGGTCGGATAATATGTAATTAGTAATGAATAATGAACAATGAATAATTATTGAAAATAATTATTTATCCTTAATTGTTCATTCATCATTATTAATTGTTAATTGAAAAAGGGGTCTAATATTATGGATAAAATAGTTGCATGGTATTTGAGAATGAGCGTTATTTACTTCATTACAGGTGCTCTTATAGGCTTTGTAATGATATTATCGCCGGGTGAGACAGGTCATTATGTGTCATCACATACCCATCTGAATCTGCTTGGCTTTATGTCAATGATGATTTATGGCGTCGGTTATCATATATTGCCGAAATTCAGCGGAAGGAACATATACAGTCCGATGATCATGAATGTTCAGTTCTGGATCGGCAATGCAGGTCTTATAGGAATGGTTGCAGGCTGGCTTGTTTTAAGAGGGGATGTTTCACATTTTTCTCAACCGGTACTTATAATATCAGCTCTACTCTCTTTAACATCAGTGGTTATGTTTGCATTCAATATTCTGAAGACGGTTAAATCAGTTTAGTGTTTTTTATATCTGTTTTATGATGAAAATCATAGACCATAATATTGTTTTTGTTTTAAAGTATAAATATATGAACAATCAGTTGATACTGTAAATTTATCAAAATAAGATTGGAGGTTAAAAATGACAACACAAATTGAAGTAACGAAGAATTCTATTATTGGAGACGTTATAAAAAATGTGCCGGGCGCAAAACAGGTGATAGAGAAATATTTTGGCGGAGGCTGTTTTACATGTCCCGGGATAAATGTGGAATCAATCGCCTTTGGCTCAGCAATGCACAATTTAGATCCGGAAAAGATTGTAAGTGAAATAAAAAAACTTGCGGAAAATTGACGATGAAAAGTAAGTGTTTAAATTAAAAAGAAGGATTAAAGGATTCAAGTGAACTCTCTGATAAAAAAGCACTTGAACCCTTTAATCCTTGGACCGTTAATATTGAATAGAAATGTTTTTTGGTCTTTCAGTATTATTACTCCAAGTAGGATACTATAGAGAGTATATCATCTATTCTCATTCCACATTATCATGAATTTCCATCTCAATAAGCACATCAAAATATATCATGCCTGAGACTAAAAGGGTGTTGCAATAAGATATAATTTTCGGCACCAAACCGGGACATCAATTCGTCGCCACTGAAAACATGTAAAATTTATTGACAAGATAATTTTATTATGTTATTTTATGTTAAGCAATTCTTATATAAAACAATTAGTTAAATAATGAGGCTAATATGGCACGATTAGATGTTAGATGTAAAGTTGATTTGCCGGTTAATGTGATAATTGAAGGAAGTCAGAATAAAGCGGTTGCAGAGACAAAATTTACCTCATTGAGTCTGGGCGGCGGATTTATTGAATGCGCTTCACCTCATGTAGAAAACAAGATTATCGGACTTAAATATGACCTGCCGGCGTACGGAGAGTTTGAGGTTTTTGGAGAGGTGCTTCGTTCGGAATATGGTGGAATTGCTGCGCGCTTTTATAATTTGAACAGGGATGCCAAACTCAAACTGTGGGATTACATAAGGGAGAACATACAAGATGACATCTCATGCCCTTACTGCGGGAAAAAGAATATACAGAAGTTAAGAAGGTGCGATAGCTGCGGATGGAGCCTTAACTTCTTCTCTCAGGATTATATAGTAGAGCACGAAAAGGAATCCTTCATCCATCGACTTGCCATTAAGAGCAAATTATTTACTATCGAAGATATATATAAAATTCTCAATTTTGTCGATGTAGAAGTTTTAAAAATAGGAAAGAGTCTTGAGATCAATGAAGAGTTTGTTGGGTCCAGTCAGGGCATGCTGAACGTATTTTCGATGATCAGAAAGATTGCACCCACTGATATTCCGGTGCTGATCACCGGTGATAGCGGTACAGGTAAAGAATTGACGGCAATGGCTATTCATGAAAGAAGTCTCAGGAAAAACAAACCGTTTGTACCCATTAACTGCGCAGCAATACCGGAGAATCTTATTGAGGCAGAGCTTTTTGGTCATGAAAAAGGTTCATTTACCGGAGCACATAAACAGAAAATCGGAAAGTTCGAATATGCTGACGGCGGCACAATTTTTCTTGATGAGATCGGTGAATTGTCTCCAAACCTGCAATCGAAAATATTAAGATTTCTTGAAGACAAGGTCGTTGAAAAAATAGGTTCGAATGACGGGAAAAAGGTCGATGTAAGACTTATTGCAGCAACCAATAAAGATCTCAAATCAGCTATGGCAAAGGGAATGTTCAGGAAAGACCTTTTTTACAGATTGGACATCTTTAACATAAATCTTCCTCCCGTGAGAGAAAGAGGAGATGACAAATTAATACTTGCAAGATATTTTTTAAATAAGTTCTCTAAAGAAATGAATCTGAAAAAGACCTTATCACCGGAAGCGATAGATGCTATTAACTGTTATGATTGGCATGGTAATGTAAGAGAAATTATAAATAAGATCAGAAGGGCTGTAGTCATGTCCCGGGAAGTCTCTATAACGCCGGGTAATCTGGATCTGGAAGTTGCGGCATTGAAGATGGAAGAGGTTACCTCTCTTAGAGAGGTCAGATATTCTATCGAAAAACAAAAACTTATAGAAGCTATGAAACATTGCAACAATAATATTTCAAAGGTTGCAAGGATTCTCGGGATAAGCAGGCCCTCTGTTTACAGCCTTAGACGAAAATATAATATTTAATCCTCAGATATTTTTTATACTGCAAAACCCCGGCCGCAAGTGTAAACTTTCCCTTACAATGTAAATCGGATTTACAGGAATAGCTATAGTATATTCTATAAACTTCCTGAAAAATATATAAAAAAATAAAGGGCATGGTATTTGCGTAATATTTCATATAGTATTATTTTATTAAACTTCAGGATCTCTTGTATATTGTGAATTATTTGTCTGTCATAATTTTATGGGATGAGGCATTCCGTTGAATGACCACTTTGGAACTATTGACATTTAAAGGACATTATTTTAAAAATATTACATGAAAAAGGCTTTAATTCTGCCTTTGCTTTTATTGGTTCTCGCAAGTTACAGCGAAGCTTCAAGGCTCTCCTCAGTTAATGGGTTCCGCACCAAGTCGTATAAGAATCACTCAAGAATTGTTGTTGAACTGGATAGCTCTGTAGAGTTTACGAAAAACCGCCTTTCAAAGCCGGATCGCCTGTATTTTGACCTCAAAAACTGTATGCTTCAGAAAAAAACGGTTCGCTTAATGAAAATAGATGACGGCATTTTAAAAACTGTCAGAATGGCTCAATTTGACAAAAATACTGTACGGCTCGTACTTGAATCCGGTAAAACTGAAAGTTTTTACGCTTTTATGCTCGAAAATCCTTACAGACTTGTCATAGATGTATATGATCAGAAAAATGCAGAGCCTGCATACAATCAAAGGAACGAAGATATTGGACCGGATTTTGGCGAAATCAGGAAGATCGTCATAGATCCGGGACACGGAGGCGACGACCCGGGAGCGATCGGGCCCAGCGGCATACAGGAAAAGGATATTGTTCTTTCTGTGGGGGAAAAACTCGGTGATATACTTACAGCAAAATATGAAGCGGAAGTAATATTTACCCGTGATAAAGATATATTCATCCCGCTTAACGAAAGGACAGAACTAGCGAATTCAAATAAGGCTGACCTTTTTATTTCCATTCATGCAAATGCAAGTCCCAAAAAAGACACAAGAGGAATAGAGACGTATTTTCTCAACTGGACGGACGATGAAGAAGCAATGAAAGTTGCCGCAAGAGAAAATAAGATATCCTTCAGTAAAATGAAAAAAACACGGAGTGATCTGCAGTTTATCCTCCAGGACCTCGAAAGGAAAATTAAAAACGAAGAATCGATGAAGCTTGCTTCGAGCATACAAAATGCAATGGTCAGCGCCCTGAAGGAAGATTATAGCAGGATTCAAGACCTTGGCGTTAAATATGCAATGTTTTATGTGCTTGTGGGCGCTGAAATGCCGTCAATACTTGTTGAGATATCTTTTATCAGTAATCATGAGGAAGAAAAAAGACTCTCTGAAGAACATTATAAAGATAGAATTGCCGAGGCCATTGCATCGGGGATCAATTCATATATTACGCAATCTACTCTGATCGTTAAGAAGATGAATAAAGGTATTTAGTCTGATAAATCCTCCTTATTATATATTGCGCTTTTTTAATTATTGTCCTCACTTTTAGAGTATAATTATCTACATACATTTATAGTAATTCCACAATAGCTGAAATCCTGAAAATGCAGGGGCAATTCATGAATTGCCCCTACTGGATTCCGCATCAAATGCGGATGACATAACGGAGACACGTTAGGGAAAATATGAACATTGATTATCTTATCAGGGACGGGTCCATTATCGACGGAGCTGAAAGAGACAGCATGCCGTTGAAAGCAGATATTGGTGTCAAGGGAGACCGGATAGTTGAGATAGGAAAAATTCCGGAAAGCGGAGGGGAGAGAATTATCGACGCCAAAGGACTTTGTGTCAGTCCCGGTTTCATTGATGCCCATGCGCATTCTGAATTCACGCTTCTTGCCGACGGCAGGGCCGAAGGAAAAATCCTTCAGGGAATAACAACAGAGATAAACGGCAACTGCGGTTTATCAGCCGCTCCGCTTTATGAAGCAGCTCTTGCACAAAGGGAGAAGGAGTTTGAAGAATTGGATATCAGGGAGAGATGGAATACCTTTCCCGAGTATTTTGCGCTTTTAAATAAAAGACGGTTCGCCACAAATTTTATCACCCTTGCAGGCCACGGCAATATCAGGGCGTCAGTTGCCGGATATTCTGACAAGGTTCTTTCTGAGACTCAAATAAAGGAAATGATCTTACTCCTTAGAGAAGCAATGAATGCCGGCGCAAAAGGGCTATCCACAGGGCTCGTGTATCCTCCCGGTATTTATTCGGACCCTGGCGAAATCATTGAGCTTGCAAGGGAGGCGGCAAGAAATAACGGTATTTATACAACGCATATGAGGAGTGAGGGAGCTATGTTACTGGAGGCTATCGATGAGGCAATATCAATCGCCCGTGAATCAGGAATACATCTCCATATATCGCATTTAAAAACAAGCGGAGAGAAGAACTGGTGGAAATCTGAAGAAGTTTTCAGAAGGATTCATTATGCACAAGAACATGATATCCCTGTAACATGCGACAGATATCCTTATATAGCTGCAGCCACGGACCTTGATGCGATCCTGCCTTCATGGACTTTTGAGGGAGGCCGTAATAAAGAAATAGAACGGCTGCAAACGGAGAGACAAAGACTCGCCGGCGATATTCTCACTGAACATCCTGAGGTGTCTTACTGGGACACTGTTATGATATCATCAGTTACCTTAGAAAAGAATAAATGGATGGAAGGCAGGGTCCTTTCAAATATCAGTTCATCTATTGGCAAGTCTCCGATGGAACTGCTTTTTGATCTCCTTGTTGAAGAGGAGCTTCAGGCAGGGGCGATATTTTTTTCGATGAATGAAGAAAATCTTAAAGCTGTATTAAGACAGCCCTATACCATAATAGGCAGTGACAGCAGCGCAAGGAGTTTTGACGGCATTACGGCAAAAGGGGCGCCTCATCCCAGGGGCTTCGGCAGTTTTCCGAGAGTACTGGGAAAGTATGTGAGAGAGCAGAGGATTTTAATGTTAAATGAAGCAGTTTATAAGATGACCGGATTACCTTCAAAAGTTTTCAGCATTAAACAGCGCGGAGTTATCGCAAAAGGATACTTTGCCGACATCACAATATTTGATCCTGAGAAGGTAAATGACAGGGCGGAATTTAAAAAACCGTTTCAAAGGCCTGAAGGTGTTCATTATGTATTTGTGAACGGCGTTCCAGTAGTTTCTGAAGGTAAGGTTACCGGAGCGCTGCCGGGCAGGATATTGAGATAACATTGCAAAATGAAAATCGAAAAATGTAAAATGCAAAATGAAAATCGAAAAAGAAAGGCTATGATCAATGCAGGGTGAACGCTTATCAACAATAATTTATCTGGGAATTGTCTTACTCCTTTTCTTTCTTTTTTACAAAATATTAAATCCGTTTATAATCACAATTGCATGGGCCATGGTGCTGAGCATAACATTTTATCCTCTGTACAGCCTGTTTCTTAAATATATAAAACGTTCCTGGGCCGCCTCCCTGCTTACACTCTTAGCTATTTTGATAATAATATTCGGACCGTTCTCGTATATTGTCAGATCTCTCGCGGGCGAGATCACAGGCGTGTACAGTTCAATTGAAGAAAAGGGAATTGAGACCATCACAAATATACAGTCACATCCGCGTCTTCAGGAAATAACTCAAAAGCTGGCGTCATTTGAAATGCTGAAGGGGTTTAATCTTCAGGAAAGTATAGTGAACAGTTTAAAGGCAATCGGTGAATATGTTGTAAAGCATATCTCCGATGTCTTTACCAATGCATTTGTTCTTGCGTTAAACTTTATTATTATGTGTCTTACAATCTATTACTTTCTGAAAGACGGCGGAACTCTCACTGAGTATCTGAAAAGACTCCTGCCGTTTTCTGAAGAACAAAAGCACAAATTGGTAGAGCGAGTTAAGGAAACGGTAATAGCCGCTGTATACGGTCAGATCGCCGTAGGGATTGCTCAGGGAACACTCGGGGGAGCTGCCTTCTGGATATTGGGGCTTCCTTCACCTGTTTTCTGGGGAACCGTAATGGCCATAGTATCCTTTGTGCCCCTCTTTGGTACACTTGTTGTCTGGGGTCCGGCGGCGGTTATTTTAATTATGTCCGGCAGTTCAGGAAAGGGGATAGGTCTTCTGCTTTTTGGGGCCTTTATAATCAGCAGCATTGACAGTGTGTTAAAACCTTTGATCATAGGGGGTAAGGCAAAGCTTCATACCCTTCTTGTTTTCTTCAGCGTTCTTGGCGGGATACAGTTCCTGGGATTTCTCGGTTTCATCCTCGGTCCGCTGATCGCCGCATTATGTCTCTCACTTTTTGAGATTTATACAGAAGAGGGATAAAAGTCAAACTATCGTCATATGGAGGATCTCATCACCAGATTGAACCTTTTCTTCCATATCTTTAAGATCATTTTTTGATATCCCAAGTATGTCACAGGAGCCCTGATCCAGTGAATAATTAGGGTCTTTTTCGAAGGGACTGAAAATATTTTTGGATACAATATAGTCTGCAATATGAATAACAGCCACACGCCTGGCATTATTCTTTGAAAGCGAAGGCGTGTGATGATATAAAATTGTATCCAGGACCGTATTGGGCAAGCTCCATTGCCCGGCAAGCCAGAATCCTATTTCAGCATGCGAATAACCTAAGATGTTTTTTTCCGCATCAAGAAGAGACCGTGAACACTGAAATGAATCCAGCATGTTCTGATAGACCTCCGGGAAATAGCTGTTCAGGACCAGATAGCCTAAATCATGCAATAAACCATCCAACAATATATTCTCACCAATGATCGTCCTGAATTTTTTGGCCAGCGATCTGGCCGTTAAGCCCACGATCACGGAGTGATTAAACAACCTTTTATAATCAGATGTTATTTTGCTTTCGCCGAATAAAGTAAGCACAGATATTCCAACAGCTATACTTTTTACATTGTTTATCCCTATCCTCATAATTGCGTCGTCGAGCACACCGGTTCGTACTGAAGCCCCAAAAAATGCTGAGTTGGCAACACTGATTATCCTTGCAGATATAGCAGGGTCTCTCTCAATAATATTCTTAAGTTCATCAATGGAAAGAAGCGGATCGTTTGTCAGATTAAGTATATGGTGGGCCGTTTCGGGCAAAGTCGGCAGTTTTTCGATTTTCTGAAGATTAGATTTAAAAGCATTTCCCATCAGATTATTTTTTTAATATTTTATTGCTATAGCAATATAGATAAAAATAGTTTGTAATGCATGGACACTGAAAATATTCCTCAATTTCACCTCCATGTACATACTATTATCGGCAACCTAAGATAATTTCTTAAGTGCTCTTCCCGCCGCAAATTTATTGCTTATGTCTTCTGTGAGAGATACTTCGCTTCTTCCCTGCCTCTATGTTCATTCACAAAATACAGCAATATACCGCCGACAATAAAAAAAAGGGAGATTGATGAAATGCTCACACGTGATGCAATATTGCTGGAATAACCCATTGATCTGACCAGCAGCCCTATTCCGCCCATAAATGCCGGACCAAGCACAGTAGCGAATTTTCCGATCATGTTATAAAAACCAAAATACTCCGCCGATTTTTCAACAGGGATTATCCTTGCATAAAAAGAACGGCTTAATGCCTGGATCCCGCCCTGAACAAGACCAACGGTTATTGCCAGAATGTAGAATTCATCCCTGCTTTGCATAAAAGCGCCCCAGATGGAAACAAATAAATAGACCGCTATCGCAAAAAAGATAGCCCTCTTTGCGCCAATCCTGCTGCCGAGATAACCGAATAATATTGCACATGGAAAACCGACAAATTG
>JAGVGM010000307.1 GCA_020057065.1 Thermodesulfovibrionia bacterium | reverse complement strand
TCCGATTCTTTAAAATGAAAACTCTTTTCGCCTCTCACGGCATTTTTCTTGCCTTTGTATTCATACACATCTACATAAACACCGACACTATAAAGCTTTTCCAGTGCATTTTCGAGTCCGGTTTCCTTTACAAGCCGCTCAACACTATTGAACGTATATCCTCCCTTGTCCAGTAATGCCTTGTAAGGACTTCGGGGATTTTTAAATATGCATTTTTCAAGCATGGCAAAAAAATTCAGCTCCCTGTTTTTCAGGCCGTCCTTCATTATCTCAATACTGCTTTCCACGGTTAGAGGATTTTTCAGCATTTGGCTGAGCACGGAAGCGCTCATTTGATAATGCCGGACCATTGATTTCAGAGTTGATAAATTTTTTCCCATCTATGCCTGATTCTTCGCCTTTGCTCTCATTTGTGCAGAGACCTTTGAAATTACTGCGCGCACCTTCACGCTATTCTCTCTTGGGATCTCTTCAACTGCATTACATTTAATCTTTATGCCATTGCCGAAAATATCCTTTAGCCCTTTCTCTGCCTTGCTTATTGTATCCTGTCCAAAATCATTGCCCTTTGCAAGCAGGACCGTAATCTCTTCCATGTTTTCCTGAACAACCCTGAACTGCTTTATACCCGGCACAAAATCCAGTGTGCCGGTCACCATCATGGGAGATATCCTCCTGCCGTCATTCAGGGTGATAAAATCCTCATCCCGGCCTTCAACCGTTCTCATCAACGGAAGTTCTACACCGCACAGACATTTCCTTTCCGACAGGATACCTATATCACCTATTTTGTAACGTATAAAAGGCATTGCATAGGAATGCAGATTCGTTATTACGACATCCCCGGTCTCGTTAGCGTTTACAGGATCATTGCCATTTGTAATCTCTACAACACAGGTATCGATATTTATATGATATTCCCTGTGCTCATCACACTCCCATGCAATATTCCCGCACTCCCTGGCCGCATAACGGTCATAAAGTTCTACATCAAAGGCTTTATTTATCAGTTCCCTGTCTTTACTGTGCAGCAGCTCGGCTGCTGTTGAAACGAGGCTGGGTCTGATATCTGTAATCCCCTCTTCGATTATCACAGCGGCTGCAAGAGCCAGACTGGACGGATATCCATGGATGAAATCAGGCTTGATCTTCCTTAAAGCAATCACCTGCTCCCGGGGTTTTGCAAAGCATGAAACATTTTCATATGCAGCCAGTCCCAGATGATGATACCAGCGCTTCTTTGTTTCGAAACTGTGAGGGTCAAGTATAAATGCCCTCTTGTAGGTAAATCGCAGACCGTTATGCAGAAAAGATCTTAAATAGGTGAGATCAATTGCACGGTAATCTTCATGTGTATAATAAATATTGGTCGGCATCCCCGTGGAGCCGCTTGTAAAAACCTTTAAACAATTTTCAATATTCACATTCCCGGCAGTCTTCTCACTCAGCTCAAGTCCGCGTAACGCTGCTTTATCAGTGACCGGGATCAAACGGATATCATTGACTGTCCTGATATCTTCAGGTTTTAGATGAACGGAATCAAAAAGTTTACGGTAGTACGGAACATTATGATAAGCATGCATAATGAGAGCCTTAAGTTTTTTCAGTTGGATCTGTTCAAGCCGGGTACTGTTGAGACTTAAATGCTTTTTCAGCTTCTTTAATAAAAGAATGGAGCCTAACATTATATTTAGTTTGCAAAAGGTTTGAGACCTTGCTTCTTCACAATCCTGAACAGGATCCCGCCCGGAACAAAGTCATAATCAATTTTCAAAGTGGACAACCTGTAATACGTTTCATCCTGAATATCCGCAAGGTAAATATATTTACTGCCATATGACTCCAAAACAATATCTTTCATGATATTAAATTTCACTGTACCGTCTTTTGCCCTTTTCTTGCTCCCCGGCAATACGATCATCAGATCTTTTCTTAATCCCTTTACTTCCTGAAAATATTTAAGAACTGTATACGGGGTGTAATCCGCAAAAATTATTGAGTCCGGCCCCGCCTCATTAAAAACCTCCAATGCAAATCTTTCAGCGCCGTAATAGTTTTTTTTATTTGGATCAAGAAAGAATTCATCATTATCCCTGTAAGAAATGGTTCTGGCATGCAAAAGATCTATCTTGAGACTTTTTGATATGGAAGGAGCAAAAGAATAACCCAATACAGGTACCAGAAAAAGCAGGATTATGGTTAACATAATTGTTTGTTTTACAGGATACCCCCTTCCGGCAAGGGCTTCTTTCATAGAGAAAAATCCATATCCTATCAGTAAAGAGAAGACCATATATGCTGAAATGTAAAAAGTGAATTTTGAAGTGCCGAGGCTCGGTCCGAACTTGAAAAAGAATAAAGCATTAATACCGATCAGCAATGAAAAAAGCAGTGCAAGTTTCCTGTCATTTTTAAATATTGCAATAAGACCTGTGAACCCGAGGACAAACCCGATAAGCGGGAACTGGTAGAAGAGATAGGATAAATATAACCCGGTTTCCTCGAGGATCTTTGGTGAATATTTCATGACCGCCATTTTGTATCCCTCTGCGGTGAATTTATCGGCAACCAGTGTTACAGGGTTTAACAATATATCCCTGACCATTATATAAATAAGGAGAAGGCTGCCGGTTAAAAGTGAAGCCAGTATAGAAAGGATTACCTTAACTCTCCTGATAATCTTCGGTTCCGTAACCAGGACAAAAATTGCAGCTCCGATTATATCAAATATAATAATCCTGTGATTCGTCAACCCCAGTCCACAGAGAAAAGCGGCAATATAAAGCGGAGTGTAATTGTTAATATCTTTTCTCCACTTGAGCACAAAGAATATAACAGATGCAATGAAAGCAGCATTAAGATCATACACTTCAGCTATTACCGCATGGAGCCAGAAGGCATGAGATACGCATAAAGCGAGAGCGCCGGCAACTGCGGATATTTTGGAGTTTGTTATTTCAATAATTATTAAATAGACAAGAAACACCGCTATTGATGCGCACACGGCGGAGAGCAGGTTAAGACTATATGCCGGTTCTAATGGCAACAATGAAAACATCTTGCCAAGCACTATAAAGAGAGGATGACTGTCTGCATGATAACCAAGATGAAGATTGTTGACCTCTAATGCAAATTTTGCACTGTCTCCCCAGATCACTCCCGGCGCAAGAGTAATCATGTACAGAACAAAAGACAGCAGCGATACAACAAAGCCGATGCGCAACGGATGCCCGGGGATATCCCAGCTATTGGACCGACAGCGATAATCTGCCTGACAATACTTCAATGCTTTTTTCAGCCTCTCTTTTTAAATATATTGCTTTTTCTCTTATATCCTGTTTGAATTCATCATTACTTGAAAGAATATTTTTTATCCTGGTTAATAATTTTTCAGTATTCATATTATTCACGTAGAAAACATCTTCCTCCCGCCCTGCTCTCTTCATAAGGTTTCTTATTTTTGACTCATTAACATATGTAAGTGCAATCACGGGCACCCCCATAGTAATACCCATAATTATTCCGTGAAGTCTCATGCTGATTATGAGATCCAGCCTGCCTATAGCTGCCATTATTTCCTCCGGGGTTGTATAGGAAGTAAAAATAGAATGTTTGCTTTTAAGCATACCGACCAGCTCTTTGGAGGCGGCAATATCTACCGGTTCTGACTTTTCCTGATGAAACCAGTCGTCCTGATACACACCAAAAGGAAGAAATACCAGCCGCACATTTTTCTCTCCTGCTATAACATCAAGTGCATCTGCAAGCGCCTGTTTATTCTCCTGGCTCCAGAAAAGAAGATTCTGAACGCAAATTCCGATAACCGGGCCGTTGTTGTTCATTTTCTGCTTATCCATAAGCATTTCGATTTTGTCATTGCGTGCGGACCTGAGCAAAAAAACCGGATCAGCTGACACATGTATTTCCTTATTTACTCCAATCTCCAGCAAAAGCTCCCTGGATTCAGGGTCCCTTACAGAGATTGAGTGTGCGGAATTGGCCGCTATCCTGCACAATATCTTGCTGATAAAATGGCTTATAGGCCCTATCCCGACTGAATGAAGCAGGAGCTGCTTTCTGAATAGTCTTGCCAGAAGAGCCATTGAAGTAAAAAATGGTACAGGATAGTAATTATAGAGGTCCTGAAATATGCCGCCGCCGCCTATTATCACTGCATCAACATTCTTAAATGCACTCAATAACCCCCTGAAATCTGATTTGAAAAATCTTCCTTTTGAACCAAAACCAATTATCCTTTCTACTTCAGGAATGTCATATGTAAGCCTTTTCGTCCTCTCATGGTTGAAAGACAAAACGTAAAACCTTATCCCTTCTATTCTGCTCCTTATTGTCAATAATTCTGAAAGGAGTATTGCTTCATCACCTATATTGCCGGCGCCAAACCAGCCTATCAGAAATATTTTCATCGACTTTCTGCTTTGAATTCTCTCTTTGCCCTCATCAGTAAATCAGGACAATAAAGAAGATCAAAAGCGCTCATAGCCATTACTCTGGCCCCGAGCATCATCACTCTATGTCCTTCATCGGAATTTGATATTTCAAGAAACTCTCTCGAATGCGGGACTATCCCCTTTCCAAGACGTATACCAAGTTCACAGCCGGGAACAGCTCTCGTTACGTTTCCGAAATCAGTAGATCCCTTTCCCTTTTTCCTCCCTTCTACATGCAATCCGGCTTCATTCAGGTTTGTTTCGAGTATTCCAGCAAGAACAGCATTGGTTTTCATTGAATCATAGAGGTTGCAAAATGTTTTTATTTTAAGTTTAGTTCCCGTTGCTACAGATGCTCCTCTTGCGCATGCTTTTACCTTTTTGATTATCTCCTCCAATGATGCCCTGCTTGATGAACGGAGAAAAAAACGCGCTTTTGCCCGTTCGGGGACAATATTGGGAGCATCTCCCCCATGAGTTACAATGCCGTGAATGCGTACATCTTCACGAATGTGCTGCCGGATGGCATTGATTGCATTAAAGGTCTGCAAGACTCCGTCTAATGCATTTATTCCATCCCACGGGTTGCCTGCAGCATGGGCGCTCTTCCCCTTGAAATCAAACTCCAGTCCTATCAGGCAACTCGTCTCTCCACCGACAGTTGTCATGGGAAAGGGATGAAAAATAAACGCAGCATCGACATTTTCAAAATATCCTTTCTCAAGCAACCGTACTTTTCCGCCGGCATTATCTATCCCTGCTTCCTCAGCAGGGCATCCAATTACTACAACCCTTCCTTTAAGTTTCGATAAAACTTTACTTAAACCAACAGCCGCGCCGGCGCTTGCAGTACCAATGAGATTATGCCCGCATCCGTGTCCCATACCGGTCAAGGCATCATACTCGGCTAACAGGGCAATAGTGGGACCGCTTGTTCTTTCAGGATAGGAAGCAATAAAAGCCGTTTCCATCCCTGCGATATTGCGTTTTATTTTAAATCCATTTTTTTCAAGAAAACCGCAAAGGAGCCGGGATGCTTCGTACTCTTGATAACCAGTCTCGGGTTTCTCATGAATAGCCCTTGCAAGTGCTTTCATATCATCCGTCAGATCATCAATCTTTTGAATAATCGTCTCTTTCAATTTGTTTTCTTCTGTTCTCATTTTATTCTTAGTTAGCACTCAATGACTCTTGCAGCAGTCCCTGAAAATATTTACAGAACGATACATTGAAATCCTTTATTTTTTCCATCTCATCATCATTAACCCATTGAAAACCCTTTGATTCAGTTATGGAGGCAAGGCGGACAGGCCCTCCAACCGTTTTATCAACCTCTGCTGTTGCTATCAACAATATGGCCGCCAGATTTTTCAAGGAATCCGTACTCGTTTTTTTGCTATTTAATTTAGTTATCAAAAACCTCGCAATATGCCACTGTCCGGCAATAAAGAAGCTGCCGGTTATTAATTTCGGAGCAAATTCCGGGCTTTCAAAGCTGTAGACCTTAAAGGACTCTTCCTGCCTGTCAAACCCGCCCAGGATAAAACCAGTATCTCTATTTCTGCGTTGTACGTCAGGATTCTTGATTGACCACTCATTATTAACATCTTTAAATATATTCTCAGCATTACCGGTAAGTTCCGCCCATGAGAGATTCTGACAGCTCTTTCCGTCCAGCTTATCTTTTAAAGCATTAATACCCTTAGTCCCTATATCATAAAGACCATGTGTCATAATCCCAATATCACTATTCAACTGAATAAATTTAACAGAATCATCCTTCGTCTTTGGTCCCTGAAGCGTATATCCCTCCGTCACCCTGCTGTCCGCTGCCATGACTATGCCGTCAGTCGCCCTCAATAATATTGTTAACGACAAGCTACTACTCCATTATCTATCTGTTTTGTTTTCGTCAAGACCTGTCCATTGGACTAAATTATCAAGAGTATCCCTGCCTGATTTATATTTATTGATCGGAGAATCAGGAATCGGATATCCTATGGCTACTGAGGAAACCAGCGCCTTGTTCTCAGATATTCCAAGAATTTTCCTGATCTGTTTTGTGTATCTCCATACACCGCCTATCCAGCAGGTCCCGAGGCCGAATGTCTGAGCAGACAAAAGAATATTCTGAACAGAGGCCCCGACACTTAAGAGGTGTGGCAGATTTTTCAAATAAATATCCTCTATAAAAACCATGACAGCCACAGGGGCATCAAAGAACTTAAAGGTCCCTTCAAGCATAAAATCTTCAAAATCAATTCCCATAGGGGTCAAAACCTTTGACATCTCTTCCTTGTTCTGAGCGCTCCTCGCCTTCGCCTTTTCGAGCGCGGGACCCGGTGTTTCCTCATCGGCAAGTTTCATCATAGGAATAAAGTCTGTCTTAAGAAGCTCGCTGAGCATATCTTTGATCTCTTTCAACTCATTGCCGGTAACAATAACAAACTCCCATATCTGTGAATTGCCCTTTGAAGGCGCCGCAACAGCAGCAGTTAAAACCTTCTCAAGAATATCCCTCGGGATCGGATCAGCCTTAAACGCCCTTATGCTCTTTCTCTTTTGTATTCCTTCTATCAAATCCATTTAACAAGTCCTTTGTACAAGAAATTCACTTAGCCCCTCAACAAGCATTGAATCAACCTTTCCTGCCTTATCTGATAAAGCTGATAATTCTTCCTGCCCCACCCTTTTAAATCCGTCCTCAGCAGAAAGAGACGCCATTTCGATCCCGGGTGAAAGTAACCTGTCCTTGTTCAAATAATCCGGTATTGCGAGCAGAGCAATCATCTTAACAATATCGATTGGGAAATCCTGGCAGGGAAGCTGCTGTGCAAGATATTGAATTATGTCCGATTCACCGTAGAAGATGTTGTCTGCAGGCACTGCAGACGCTATATCAAATGTTGTGACATATTCTTTAATGCCATCTTTTTCTTTTCTTTCTGTTACCCTGTTTCTTATATAAACATGTTCAAGGAGTCCCTGCTTACGCCTGTTAGACCCTACGACGAGAAGCAGAAAGGTCAGCGGCATGGTTTTATACGAAGCATCATCCTTAAATTCTCTATCCAGGAAAGAACTGATCTTATTTATAATTTCGTCACTTAGGTCGTGATCTCTTTTTATTTCACCGGATATACACCTTTCAAGTACTTTTTTAAACCTGTTTAATTGTTCTCCATTGCTTGTTAGTATCAATGCCCCGCAGTGGTTGCTCAGCTCCACAACGGATCCGTTCTTGCGAGAGTTGTCAGTGACATTATTAACTGAGAATATATAACCATCCTTTGCTTTTAATCCTGCGATGTAGGGCATATTTAGTTATTAATTAATATAAACGTAACAAATGAAGACTCCACGCCGCAAGCGGACGGGGTATCATCAGGTAGGGATTGTTTAAGAAATCCCCCTAACCCCCTTTTCCAAAGGGGGGATTTACAAGGAACCGCCGCAGAGACAGCGGGGTATTTGAAAGAATAAAGTTACAAAATCCCCCTGCTTCCCGTTGCAATGCTTAGCAGCAACGGGAGCCCAGCCCCTTTTTTAAAGGGGGGATTTATCCCCCTCTTTGACAAAGAGGGGTTAGGGGAGATTTTAAAAACTGTAACAAAACTTCTTATCATTCAACTCAATGCTCGTGACTGTGTTTGTGTGTATGACCGCGGCCGTGCTCATGTGCATGATCTCCAAGATGCCCGTGAGGATGCCTGTGGATCTCTCCGTCGTGGCAGTGTATATGTTCATGAATAAGATTTACTTTCAAAAGCAGTTCGGTATTTTCAAGAATATCACGGGTAGGCCCTTCGGTCTCTACGGTATGGGCTTCATTCAGCACTATCGCCCTGTCAGAAACCATTCTGGCAATATTCAGGTCATGTGTTGAGATTATTATTGTCTTGCCCATCTGATATAATTCCTGAAGGAAATCAACAAGTTCAGCCTGACTCCTGGGATCCAGTCCATTGGTCGGTTCATCCAACAGCAGCACCTCCGGATTTACTGCTATTGTGGATGCAATAGCCACTTTTTTCTTCTCACCACCGCTCAATTGATATGGAGGCCTGTCCCACAACTTTACAATACCAAGCAGTTCAGATATATCCTTGACCCTTGTCTTTACCTCATCAATATCCAGACCAAGATGCAATGGGCCGAAGGCGATCTCATCCCATACCGTGCTTGAAAAAAGCTGAACGTCCGAGTTTTGAAAAACAAAACCTACCCTGCTCCTGAAATATCTGTTAAATTTTTCATCTCTCAGATTTTTTTCACTTATATCTCGCCCCATGAATCTTATCTCACCTTTCTGGGGGAAAACAAGCCCGTCAAGAAGGTTCATCAAGCTCGATTTCCCGGAACCGTTTGCTCCAAGTATTACTATTCTCTCTCCGCTTTTAACATTGAAGGAAACATCGCACAGCGCCGGATATTTACCCAAAAAAGAGTAATGCAGATTTTTGACTTCAAAAATCTTCTCTAATTCCAGATCAAGTTTAATATCTATATCCAATTTAACACCATAGTGACAGCCGTGATAACAACTGAAAATAATGTCCATACATAATCAATCGTCTTTAATTTAAAATTATCGGCAGTTTTCAGCTCAAACATAAATCCCCGTGAAACCATCGCAGAATAGACCATCTCTCCCATACTAAGCGACTTCCTCATGACAAACCTTATCTGTGATATGATCCATTTTCGGCCTGAACTTCCCTTTTCTCTCCCGAAAGTCCTGCTCCTGCGTGCAAGATGCACATCTTCTATCAGCCTTAAAAGCAAATGTATATATCTATAAGTCATTCCAAGAATAAAGGTAAAAAACTGCGGGACCCTGAAAACACTCAGAGCCTTCAGTATATGATGCCATTTCGTTGTAAGAGTCAGAAGCACTACAATAGATACGGATGTGGCAACTCTCAATACGAACAGGGATGCAGACATTAGCCCCTGTCTGGTAATGGATATGGTCTGCGGTATTATTAAAGGACCTAAAACCATTTCATTTTTCAGATGGATTAAATCAACAAGAGGGTCTCCAGGGACAAATATATTAAAAATGGCGGGGATGGCAATGATACCTGAAAACAACGGTATAAAAAGCCAGACCCTGATAAAAAAGAAACCGAGATTTATTCTGGAAAAATATGCGAGAAGGAATGTAAATAAATATGCGCCGAGAATTAAATAAATATTCTTGTATAAAGTAACAGCAACAACAAAAACTCCTAATGAAAAAACCTTTACCCGTGGATCGATCGACTGAAGAAGCCCGCCCCTTGAGACAGTTTCTTCAGAAAAGAGGCTGTTAATAAAAAAGGAAGTTATCTCCTTCAGGGTCTTTTCCATATAACCCTTCCTATGCTTCTTAGCCTCTGAATTAAAAGAAGGCGGGAGACTGTGGTCCGTTTTGAGCCAATGAAAGTTCAATTTATTTTCCCCTGAACACTATTCTGCTTATAATAAAGGCAGATAATAAAATCAATCCCGTACCGATTAAGGCAGAAAAAATGTAACTCAGCGCTAACATCACCGGGCCTTCTGTACCCGGAACAGCATAATCGGGGAGGACAGAACGCCAGAAAACAGAGAGCCCCTTCATCCCTTCCGGAACAAAACCAAACATTTTCTGCAACTCCTCTGGTCCCCATTCACCCCAGGCCCCTCCTGATGCGATCAGACCTAATGGGGTAAGAATAATAAGTAAGCCGAGCCCTATCCAAAGCCTTTTTGAAGTTTTCGAGAAAGATTCGGGACTTAAAGTCGAAGCTGATATGTTCAGCATCTCCGGTTCTGTCCGTGCAATATATGCAACCACCGAGCCTGTTACCAGCGCCTCGACAAATCCGAAGACTAAAAGATGTTCAAGCGCCATTATCGGAACCGCCACGTTCAGGGGATAAGGGCCGTAAAGAGGGGTTCCGTCAGGCTTGTGAGCAATTAAAGGTTGAATCCCGAATTCTACTGCTGTAAGAAATGCGGAAAGGTTAAGTGAGACATACCCGGCAACACAGGCTGCAAAAATCCTGCGAGCAATATTGTCGCCGGAACCTGAGCTTAGAAATTTATAGATATAATATCCTGAAAAAGACATGACAAAAGCCATATTAAAGCAGTTTGCCCCAATAGCCGTGATCCCGCCGTCTCCAAAAAGCAGGGCCTGTATTATCAGCGCCGTTGATACTGCCATTAAGGCTGCCCAGGGGCCGAGTAAGATCGCAATTAAAGCCGCGCCTGCAGCATGCCCTGTTGAGCCGCCTGGTATCGGGATATTGAACATCATAATGACAAATGAAAAAGCAGCGCCGAGAGCCAGGAACGGTATTTGACGCGCATTTAAGGTCTTTTTTAAAACCCTTGAGCTCCAATACCAGACTGGAAGCATTATCCCGTAGAGAGGTAAATATGTTTGCGGACTTAAATAACCATCGGGTATATGCACAACTTGCTCTCCTTTGATTAGGCAATGCTTCGCACCCTCAATTACATTTCTGTAAAAAACAGGGCAAAAATGACATACTTTAACAAAAAGATATTAGACTTACTATCGACAAATTTATATATTTACTTAAGACAACTCAGCAAGTAATAACAATTAACACGAATTGATTTGAATATTAATTATTGACCGTAATTTTTAAACCGGCAGTTCCTGTATGATCGTGAAGGTCACTGATATTGACAGTAAAAAGGTGCTCTCCGTTACTCAACTTCGTGGTGTCTACTATTAGAGAAAACTTGTTTTGAGTTTCCTGGAAAACTTCTTTTTTCACTAAACCGTAATCAACAAAATACTTAACCTCGCATCCGGCATTCCATTTTATCTTATCGAGGCCGTCAGGAAAAGAAGTTCTGATCTCTA
>JAGVGM010000240.1 GCA_020057065.1 Thermodesulfovibrionia bacterium | reverse complement strand
GCCGCCGTTGTCTTCGATAAAATGTATCAGTCCCTGATTCATAATCTCATTGTCCCGCACATACAGATCACCGAAGATCGCTATCTTCGGCCTTGGTTCGTAGCTTACTGCGATGTTCTCAAAATACGATACTGCCTCGGCAACAGCAGATTCTTTTGACCGGTTTCCCATAAAGGCATCCGCCAGGATATCAATGCTTTTTTTAATCGCCTTATCTGTCTTTCCTTTCTCCTTTTCATAAGGCCGTATCCTGCACCCCATCTTTCTGACAAGCCCTCCGAACATATAAGCAAAATATGAGTTTATCGGGAGTTTTATTGACAGATCCACAAATGACATACTGCCTGTATATACCTCTGCTTCCGACATGCGCCCATAGGAATTGAATATGTTCTTTATATGATGAGGGAACATCTTGAGATTGCAGGCAAGGCCTGTCGCCATTATCCACAGTACGGTATTTGCAGGATCGAGATCATGCTTTTCCACATAATCAATAAATTCCTGGGCAATTATGTTTAGCGGGATACACTGGCCGCTGTTGAGCCGCAGGCTTTTCTGAATACTTGTGTCCGTCTCTTCCAGAAGCCTTGCGTCGATGCCTTCACTCTTGAGATTGGCAATGATCAGCGGCATGCTGATGCTGTCCCAGTTGGGGATAAGAAGTGTTTTATCCATGAAATGATTTTTCCTTGCAGGAATAAGCGACGGCGCGTATATAACAGGCGCCTTTGTCCTGTCTGACTTATGAGCAGCATGGTGATTTCTAAAGGACCGGACCGCTGCCTCGATCCTCGTCTCATAACCCACACTTGAAGAATGTTCATCCAGCTGCAGGATAAGATAGGGCTTTTCATGAGATTCCATGAGTTTTTTAAAATACTCAACAGCAAAAGAATCAGGTGAACAGTTGAAAGAGGTCACAAATACCGGGTATGCCCCGTCGGTTTTAGCAACAACCTCTGCTGACCTCAGGATCTCCGAGGCATAATACCAGGGCAACTCTTTGCAGAGCGGCTCGATTGCCTCAACATCTTCACGGGTATAAGACAGCATGTCCTGATAGAACGCCTTAATGCCCTGTGAAGCAAAGATCCCGGGGATCCCGCTGTTCATGGATGCAGGGAGTATTGAATAAGGCCTGCCGATAAACACAACATGTATATCATTGGAGCTGACAGACTCTCTTTTGTACATTTTTTTCATCCTGGACGAACATGATTCCTTGAATTCAAGCGCCCTGTCATATGCTTTGGACACATCGAAGTAACTGATATCATGATTTATGACCGGCTTCAGAACATTATAGAGCTGGGCCTTTGTATAGATGGGATTGTATAAATAATTGACCAGGGGCATAAGAAACCTTTTCGTGCCGGCCTGAGGGATGATATTGGAAACAAGAGAAGATGAAAATTGAGTGTAGTAACAAAACTGGCGCCTTACATTCTTTTCATCCTGCTTCTTTTCAAGATAAAAGGGCATAAATACATAATCCGCCCTGTCCAGAAGGTATTTTACATGACCGTGCAGGGCGGTCATAGGTGCGCAGAATTCAGCGCCTGCAATACGCTTCCCCTCTTTTACAGCTTCAGTATAAGACTCACTGGTCATGGTCTTTATGGACAGCTGATCAAAGAAATATTTCCACATGGGCAGATCTTCATACAGGTGAAGGGCTGACGGGATACCAACAGTGACATATTCCATGGCCGGATCAAAGGAAAGGACCTTTTTCCTTTCTTTAAGCAGGTCAAACCCCGAGAGATCATTGTTTATGTATTTTTTCGTATCATAATCCCTGCCGCACAGGAATCCATATGCGACACGTTCTACATCAACATCGGCAATGGTAATCTTGCAGTGATTGGTGCAAAGTTCGCACACTTCAGACTTTATCGGGATGTCTTTTTTATAAAGCTGTATTCCTTTGAACCTGCTTTGTTTTGCCTCTTGTTCGATCAGCATCAGCGCTACGCCAAGCGCTCCTGTAAGATGACAGTACCTTGATACGTGTATCGGTTTATTAAGTCTTTGTTCAAAGGCTGCTATAAGGGCCTTGTTCTTTGCTGTCGCCCCCTGAAAGCATATGGTATTTCCAATACTGCTTTCGATCGCGACCTTTGTCAGGTAGTTTTCCCTTATGGAGTGAAGCACGGATGCGAGGACCTCATCCACTGAATATCCCTCACTTAAATAATGATTGATGTCCCTTTCCATAAACACCGTGCACCGGTCACTTGCGATCGGCGCCCTTTTGCCTTCGGCCCTTGAGGAATAATCAGACAGGGGGCGCCTTAATTTAAGCGCCTGCTCTTCGATAAAACTCCCGGTCCCGGCAGCGCACACATTGTTCATTGCAGAGAAGGTGACCAGGCCCTTTCTCAAAGTAGTGAATTTTGAGTCCTGTCCCCCGATCTCGATTATGGTGTCTACTTCAGGATTAAGTTCAAAGGCAGCGCGGGCATGGGAAGTGATCTCATCAATTATGATGTCTGCTCCGATTATCTTTCCGGAAAATTTCCTTCCGGCGCCGGTGGTCCCTGCCCCGATGATCTTTAGATAAATAGCATTCTTTTCAATAACATCATCAATTGATGCGAATAATTTCCGGACTGCATGAACAGGCCGACCAGCGGTCCTTGTATAAAATCCCGCAAGGACTTTCCTGTCCCTGTCCATCAATACCGCCTTTGTGCTTGTAGAGCCGATATCTATTCCCATGTAGACTTCATATTTATTTGAAGGCACGATATGTTCGTATATATCAACTTCCACCGGGTACATATCCTCAGGACCAAATGCAGTATATTCATATTTCTTGTCACTGCTGAAATCAGGATAGTCAGAGAGCTTCAGCCTGAGCGGCTCATAGTAGTGCTTCTTTTCCAGCGGCATGTGAATAAGAATATCATCGACAGAATTTATATCTGTCTTATTCAGCCTGTTCAATTCGTCCAGAAGGTTCAGTCCCGCTCCGATAGCTCCGTAGAGATACGACATTTCATCTGCAATAATATTTAAGCCGATAATTGACTGTATATGCCGGGCAACAGCCCTGTTCCTTGATACCCCTCCGGTGAATATAATGGGAGGATTTGTTTGTTCGCCTTTCATCAGCGTATCCACTATATTTTTTGCCAATCCGTAACACAGGCCATCGCAGATCTCCTCCAATGAGTAACCCTCCTGCTGCGCATGGACCAGGTCTGTTTTAGCGAATACAGCGCACCTTGTGGCTATCTTCGGTATGACGCCTTTATTGTTGAACGCTATCCTGCTCAGTTCCTCTATCCCGCTTAAGTTCAGCCTCTTTGCCTGCTGGTCCAGAAAGCTGCCTGTGCCCGCAGCGCATGAACTGTTTGACTTGAAGTTTTTGTAATTGCCGTTCTCATCGAAAGTTATTAAACCGAACCTTTCACCCCCGACTATTAAAATGGCCCCAACCTTATCATGAAAATGCCAGGCGGCTGTGATAATGGAGATACGGTTGTCATATTTACTGCTAACTTTAATTATCGCCGGGGTTGAGGATGTGGATGAGATCCCGCAAATTCGGGACAGATCAAAACCATTCAGGATATTTCTGACAGTTCCGGTGATATTCCCATGATGGAATTCATAAGCTGTTTTAACAACTTCTTTTTTCAGGTTCATTTCAACCATTGAAATGGATACTGAACCGATATCTATTCCGAGGATGTTTGAGTTGTTTTGAGTTGTCATTTCAATGCCTGTTATTTTAGTATTTCACTTTGATCCGGATTATGCAATTCTATTTTAGGCAAGCCATGGAACTGAAACTAAATAGAGTCTGTTTATAAAGTGCCATTTTTTATTTTTGTCATACCCGAAGTCTGTAATCGGGTATCCAGAACCTCAAGAAGACTGGATTCCCGCTCAGAAGACTGCGGGAATGACGGCTTAATGTCAAGTTTATAAACAGACTCTAAATAGTAATAACTGACGAGTAACGAGTGACAGAAAATTGAGAAAATTCTAACTCGTTACTATTTATACTATCTGAATACCACGTAACATCCCGGTTGTCCACTGATAAATACTAATAGGATTATATACGCATCCCGAAAACGAGCACATATACTCTTGCTGAATGAGACCAAATTGGTCTCTGAAGCTTGCATTGGATCACAATCGGTGTTATATATCTTACAAAGGACAAGTCAGGAGGTGAAAAATGAACTTGCACGAAGAAATAACAAAGCTGGCGTATGAACTCTATGAAAAAAGTGGGTACGTCAATGGCAGAGACTTTGAGAACTGGCTTGATGCCGAAATGATAGTTCTTACAAGACATGCCAGCCAGGACATAGAAGAGCCCGAAGGAGAAGAACCGTTCATAGTTGAAGAGGGAATTATTGAAGAGATTGAAGGAACAGCACCAATGTATGCAAGGCAGAATAAAGAGGAGTATACAACAGTAGTTGAAGAGGTGGAGGTACAGAGACCGGCACTTGGAACAAAAGAAGATCTTGCCATAAGGGCAGAAAAGATCAGACCCGCAAAACCGGCTGCCGCTAAAGTGAAAAAAATGTCTCCAAAGAAAACAGGCAGGAAAAGCAGGGAAAAGTATCTCTAAGAAAAAAAGAGGACACAGTCCTGTCCATTAACTCAGTGTTATTGTCATTCCGGCTTGTCCGGAATCTTTCTTTAAGAATGATTCCCGACGTGCTTCGCTTGCGGGAATGACGACATTTTCCCGGAGCCATAGTTTTTTTACAGGGGAGATTTTGTTTGTGCCATCTTATATAGAAGCCCATAAAACAGGGAAACTTTCCGATAGTATAGAGAAGTCATACAAGATATTGGAAAATTGCCGGCTTTGCCCGAGGGAGTGTGAAGTAAACAGGCTTGAGGATGAAAAAGGCATTTGTCATACAGGCCGTTCAGCCATAGTATAGAGCTGCAATCCTCATTTTGGAGAAGAGGACCCGCTGGTTGGGACTGGAGGGTCGGGGACTATCTTTACAACTAATTGCAATCTCCTCTGTGTTTTCTGTCAAAACTGGGAAGTCAGTCATCTGGGCATCGGAAGCGAAGTAAGCTCGAAGACCCTTGCGGGCATGATGCTCGATCTTCAAAGGCAGGGATGCCATAACATCAATTTCGTTACCCCGTCCCATGTAATCCCCCAGATACTGGATGCTCTGCCATATGCCATAGAGGGCGGCTTACATGTGCCTCTCGTCTATAATACCGGTAGCTACGATGCTGTTGAAAGCCTGAAACTCCTGGAAGGGATCTTTGATATTTACATGCCTGATTTTAAATTCTGGGATCCTGAAATGGCCCGCAAATATATGAAGGCTCCGGATTATCCTGAAAAAGCCAGAGAGGCAATAAGAGAAATGCATCGTCAGGTCGGCGACCTCATTCTAAATGAAAACGGCATTGCATTTAGGGGAATTCTTCTGCGGCACCTGGTGATGCCGGGGGGAGTGGCGGGGACAAGAGAGATTATGCGATTTATAGTTAAAGATATCTCGCCCGATACATACGTGAACATAATGGACCAATATCGACCATGCGGCAATGCCGATAAATACCCACCCCTGGATCATCGCATTACCCATGATGAATATGAGGAGGCTTTAAGGACAGCCCGGAAGAAAAGCAGCGGGGTCAGCCCCGGACACGAGACATTTGAAAATTATTTGCCTCTTAATTTGTCCCGTGTCCGGGGCTGACCCTAATTTTTTATTAATTTCCAGTATCATTATATCTCACTCCCTGAACTGGTACTTCAGTCTCCTGAATCTCGGTTCGTAAATCAGATCATATAGATCAATCTTATCAGGGAACAGTTCTGAGATCCTCTCCCTGAGTTTCTGCTTTTCTATCTCGATATCTATAATCGGATAGTCACTGCCGACGATCAGGGAAGCGATCCGGTCGGCCATCGTCGTTATCTCCCTGACCTTCCTGTCTTCAGATCTCCGCGCAAGAAGCGCCTCGTCTGTCATTTGTTCGTGTTTAAACGTAACGGTCTTTCCGCAGACACAGGTTATGGACCTGTCAAATTCAAAAAGGGTGCCATCGTACCCCCTGCCGCAATATAAACACCGAATAGCCATCTACTTAAAATTATAAGATGAATGGCACGTTGATGCAATAAAAGATATATTTCGAAAGTGCAAAAGTGCGTGATTAAGAAAGAGAAAAAGATTGTTTTTTGATTATAAAAATAGAGTCATCTTTCGGCACGCTTCCTTGGACAAGCCCACTGTCGGTACGTCCAACATCTGTCACTACTAACGCAGCGGACAATTTGCCTTCAGATGGCTCTATACGTATTATGCGATGCCCCCAGGTGATCAGACTCTTGAGCTCTTTTTTATACGGGGTGCTTCGGTAGATGCTTCAGGCCGTTCGCCTTCTCTTCGGGGAACCGCTCACCACATCCAACACCCGCGCCCTTACTCAATTTGCTTGGTTCTCAGGCTTAATCTAAACCAGGGGATCGCAAGCTCATCTCTTAATTTATTATAACTCTTTTTATATGCTAATAACACCTGCCGGAGTCGATCAAACAACCCGTTTTACCGGGAGAAACCTGCCCTGCTCACCCTCCGATATTTTTTTAAAAGCGCTGCTGATGAAAAGAAGGGCAATGCCGTCTGCAAGGAGGATGAGGTTCAGTGACGCGCTTACAGCATGTAATTTTCTGAACTCATTTCTCAGCGGTGAATCATCGGCCTGGACTTCAAACGTGCTTAGAGTTAAAACCTTAACTTCTCGCCGTTAATAATGTCCTGAAGGGCCTTCTTGTTGATTAACCTGATCCTTCTGCCGCTGACCTCAAGTACACCTTGTTCACTCAATCTGCGCAGTATCCGTGAAAGTGTTTCCGGTATTGTTCCGAGAAGACTCGCGAGCTGGCCTTTTGAGATATCCATCTCTACAATGTCGCTGCATCCCTTCCTTTCACACAGGTAGAGGAAATATGCGGCAAGCCTGCCGGGGACTTCCTTGAGTGAGAGGTCGTCGATCATCCTCGTGAAGTGCTGAAGGCGCATCGCAAGGTTGGCCATCATGTTCATTACCACTGAGGGCTCTTTACGCACGAGGACTAAAAAGTCTTTTCGCGGGAAGAAAAGCGCTTTAGTCTTCTCCATTGCGTCGGCGTGCGCGGGATACGGGTTTCCTGCAAAGGCTGAAACCGCGCCAAGGAGTTCCTTAGGGCCGACTATATGGAGGATCTGCTCTTTTCCCTCCGGAGAAAGTTTGTATACCTTGACCCTGCCCTTCATAATAATATAGAACCCAGTGGACTCGATTCCCTCCGAGAAGATATTTTCCCCTTTTATAAATTCATTCTCCTTTAATATCCCCTGAAGCATCTTCAGCGACGGCTCAGGCAGATTTTGGAAGAGCGGGATGTTCATCACAGGAGATACCTGATGGGTCTTTTTCATGTTCATATTGACTACTTTAATACCATGACTACGCGCTTTCTGTCAAAAGAGAAACGGCTGGTCAAAAATTCCCCTCTAAAAAGAGGGGTGCAGGGGTGTGTATTGAGATGGCTTTAGACGACATTAAAGGTAATGTTAAATAGATTGAATATAAACACACCCCTTAATCCCCTCTTACTATAGGGGAAAAAAGACAGTAAGTCAAAATCGCAGAATTTATCCACTTCAGATTAAAAGAAGCAAAAACAATTTATGTTATTTGACATAAGTCAAGGTTATCCTGCTCAGCGCGGTTTAATATAGAACCAGAGAATAAATAAATTACGGACATCGTAATAATATCAATTAAAGGAGGAACATTATGTTTTGTAATCAATGTGAACAGGTATCAAAAGGAGGAGGCTGCATCAAGATCGGCACGTGCGGGAAAAAACCGGATGTCGCTGCACTGCAGGATTTGCTGGTGTACGCACTCAAGGGGCTTTCACTGTATGCAGTTGAAGGCAGGACGAAGGGGGTCGTTGACACTGAGACCGATGAGTTCGCAGTGAGCGCCCTTTTTTCTACACTTACTAACGTCAACTTTGATGCTGAAAGATTTGTAACTCTCATTAATAAATGTGTTGAATTAAGAGAGAGACTGAAAGCAAAGGTCAGAAAGGCAGGCGGCCGTGCTGATTTTAACGATGCTTCTGCTTCATTTGTTCCTGAAGGAACAGCCGCAGGCATGGTCAAACAGGGTGAGGCAACGACCATTACTCCCAATGAGGTCAATGCGGATATTTCATCACTGGAACAGACGACGCTGTACGGTCTTAAGGGAATTGCAGCATATGCCTATCACGCGCAGGTACTCGGTCATAAGGATGATTCAGTTTACGCCTATGTATATGAAGCGTTGAGTTCAATGCTCAATAAGGAACTATCAATGGAAGACTGGGTGGCCCTCGCCCTTAAATGCGGAGAGATCAACCTGAAGGCCATGGAATTGCTTGACGCTGCCAACACCGGAAAATATGGTCATCCCGTCCCGACAAAGGTACCATTAGGTGCAAAGAAAGGGAAAGCGATACTGGTATCCGGTCATGACCTTTATGATCTTGAAGATATATTAATACAGACTGAGGGCAAGGGAATAAATATCTACACTCACGGCGAAATGCTCCCTACTCACAGTTATCCTGAATTAAAGAAATACCCGCACTTCTACGGTCATTATGGTACTGCCTGGCAGAACCAGCATAAGGAATTCGCGGAGTTCCCCGGAGCGATAATCATGACTACCAACTGTATTCAGAAGCCGCATGATTCTTACAAGGCAAATGTCTTTACCTGCGGATTAGTCGGCTGGCCGGGTGTCACTCACATTAATGATCATGATTATACACCTGCGATAGAAAAGGCACTCCAGCTCACGGGCTTCATCGAGGATGTTGCCGGCAAGAATGTTATGACCGGCTTTGCGAGGAATGCGGTCATGAGTGTTGCGGACAAGGTGATCGACGGTGTCAAAAGCGGGGCCATAAGGCATTTTTTCCTTGTTGGCGGATGTGACGGCGCAAAGGCCGGCAGAAATTACTACACGGAGTTTGTAGAGAAAGTCCCGAAGGACTGTATAGTGCTTACCCTGGCATGCGGTAAATTCCGTTTCTTTGACAAGGATCTTGGCGACATCGGCGGTATCCCCCGTCTACTTGACATAGGGCAATGTAACGATGCCTATTCCGCAATACAGATCGCAGTAGCGCTCTCTAAGGCATTCGGGGTTGGAGTAAATGAACTGCCCCTCTCGATGGTGCTCTCCTGGTATGAGCAGAAGGCAGTTGCAATACTGCTGACACTGCTCTACCTGGGTATAAAGGACATAAGACTGGGCCCAACACTGCCCTCTTTCTTAACGCCGAATGTGGTGGACTTTCTTGTTACGAATTACAATATCAAGCCCATCACTACACCTGAAGAGGACCTGGCGATAATGCTTAAAGAAGAGGCTGTTGAAGCTTAATAATTATTGTTGTTGCTTTTACCTGCGTATCAATATGATGAAGGAATGTGATAACCGTAGGGGGCGGGTTTCAAACCCGCCCCTACATTTGTTTACCGTTTAACCATATCCACCCCTCTCCGACTTTTTCTACTCACAATTATTCTTATACTCCCGCACCCTGGCGAGCATTATATCTTTTTTACCTTCTTCGAGAAAAGAAGCCTCGAATGAATTCATCGCGAGTGTATATATATCATTAGCGGTTAAATTGAGTGCTTTAGTTATTGCTAAATAATTTTCATTGATATAACCGCCAAAGTAAGCCGGATCATCGGAATTTACAGTGACTAAAAGCCCGCGTTCCATCATTCTTCGTAAAGGATGCTCTTCCAAACGGCCTGTTACTTTCAGCTTCAGGTTTGAGAGCGGACAAACCGTCAGAGGTATTCTGCGGCGTATCAGTTCTTCCGTCAGTCTATCGTCATCAAGACAGTGATTGCCATGGTCTATCCGGGACACCTTCAGCAGTTCCAATGCTTCCCAAACATATTTTGCGGGACCTTCTTCGCCTCCATGTGCTACTGTCAGGAATCCCGCTTCCCGTGCACGGGTAAAGACTTCCTGGAATTTTGAGGGAGGATTGCCGATCTCTGCAGAATCCAATCCTACAGCTATGATCCGGTCTCTATAAGGAAGCGCCTCTTCAAGTGTCTTCATTGCAGCGGATCCATCAAGGTCTCTGAGAAAGCACATTATCAATCCTGTTGATATACCAAACTTATCTTCAGCATCTTCAAGAGCCTTGTGAATGCCATTGATCACAGTTGAGAACCTGATTCCCCGCCCTGTATGAGTTTGCGGGTCAAAGAATATTTCACTGTGAAGTACATTTTGTGAAGCGGCCTTTTCAAGATATGCCATCGTCAAATCATAAAAGTCCTCTTCTTCGGTCAATATGCCGGCCCCTTCATAATATATATTAAGG
>JAGVGM010000109.1 GCA_020057065.1 Thermodesulfovibrionia bacterium | reverse complement strand
TAAGTATATTGATATTGCAGAAAACGTCAATACAGAATTTATTCTACAATACCAGTTTATATTACAAGATGCGGACATTTTTCCGCTTAATAAATTGTTAACCATTTTTTATGGTGGGATAAGCAAAAATCACGTTTATGTTGCTTCCATTTCATGCCACTGTTAAAATATAATAAAAAATAGGTTGTGGCTATTTTATGATGAAATCTAGCAAAATTGACCTACTCATACAATACGTAATTTTGACCGCTGGTCAGGAAGATGAATATTTTGACCGCCAACTTGGGCCTATCCACTTTATAAAATATATATATTTAGCAGATTTGGCATATGCGGAACAAAATAAAGGAGAGACTTTCACAGGAATTGACTGGCAGTTTTATAAGTTTGGCCCATGGTCTCAAACCGTTAATGCCCGTATTGAACCGGCTCTCACTACACTTGGTGCTAACAAAAAAACTTTTCCCAGCAACCTTGATGATAAGGATGATTGGGTTAGGTGGCAAATTACTGATGATTCTTTACTGGATGATATAGAACGAGAGTTACCTCTTTCTATCACATCGTGCCTTAAAAGAAATATTCATAAGTTTGGTCACGATACCCCCTCACTGTTAAGTTATGTTTACCGAACTTCACCAATGCTTTTAGCTGCTCCCAATGATCTTTTAGATTTTTCACATTTGAAAACTTCCGAAAATAGCAGAATAAAGCCTCAAGATAATACAGAACCGCTTAGTAAGAAAAAGGAAAAAAAGCTGAAAGATAAAATGCGTGATTTAAGGTCGCTCAGTAGCAAGAAACGTGCGGATAAAAGAAAAGTACCTCTTGTAAAGCCACCAATAACACCTCGTTACGATGACGTGTATTTTGAAGGGCTGGAGTGGCTTGATTCGCTTGCAGGCCCCAAAATAACTGAAGGAGAGCAAGAAGCCGTTTTTCCTGATTTAATATGGAAATCACCGGCAAGAAGAGGTGATAATGTACCCGATTGACTCAGTACAAAATATTGTCACCTCATGGTGGGAAAAATGTAGCAGTAAGGAACTGAAAAAAGGAAGTTTGATATACGCTTTTGTTCCGCATGTTGACCAAGTGCCTATTACTTTAACTCCAAAAGGACGGAAAGAAGCAGAGCGACACGATAAGGCTATTGTTTATATAACGCCTTTGCGAATTAAAGACTATCGACCCAAAGAGAATTTGCCTGTTGCGGCTTTATCTCTCAATGAAGGAGAGTTGTGGACGGCGTATCGGGCGAAAAAACGTCCTTGTTTGGTTTTGGTGACTGAACAGCCAAAGGTTGATGATGAATTAAGGCGAGATATGCCCAGAAAATTAACATCACCTACTATTCTTGTAGCTCCATATTATGGCGCAGATAAGGATGGAAAACGTGCTGGTTATAATCCACAATTAGTTGAACGAATACGACATGCTGAATATCCGCAGTTCTTATTGGATCAGCTTCCCATTGGTGGGCCGAAAGAATCAATTTTGAGATTTGACCATATTCAGCCTGTTGGTTCGCATTATTACGCATACGAGCATTCAGGGTATTCATTAAGCGATGAAGCTGTTGAGCTAATTATTGATGATTGGCTGAAATGGTTGCTTTATGGCGGTCTCCCCTCTGATAGTTTTCTCTTGGATTATCAGAGAGAAATAATTTCTATTTATGGCTAATGCGGCAGTTAAGACGTGCCCCGAAGGGGCATAGGTCTTGAACTGCCGCATTAGGCAGGCTGCCATCGAAAGGAGGATCGATAATGAACAGAATAGTTGTCATTGTTGGAGTGATACTAATCAATATTGCGTTATTCTACGGTGTTTCTATGGCGGAAGATGCGACTATCTATCCGACAATTCCTGGCACTAACATTCGAGATTTTTCAAGGCCTGGAGTTCGCATCGACGGTAATAATGCATATCAAACATTACCGGGCACAAATATCAGAGATTTTTCTAAACCTGGGACCAAAATTGAAGGAAATACAACATATCAAACACTTCCCGGGACAAGCATCCGCGATTTCTCAAAACCCGGGACTAAAATTGAAGGAGATTCATATCAACCCACCTTACCCGGGACCAATATTAGGGATTTTTCTCGGTCTGGTTCTAAGATCGAAGGCGACTCAATACATCAAACGCTTCCTGGAACAAACATAAGAGATTTTTCCAAACCGGGATTAAAGATCGAAGGAGATTCGGTTTACCCAACGCTTCCTGGCACAAATATCCGGGATTTTTCTAAACCCGGTTACAAAATTAGAGACTAAGCTGCCTAACCACCGGTTGAAGCTGACGGATCGATTGGGATGCCCGTAGCTTAACCGGAGCGTTATGCCCATGGAGGTGCTGCCGCATGACTGCTCCAAAACTCTTCATATCTTATAGCTGGTCAAGCCCAGAGCATGAGCAATGGGTCTTGGATTTAGCCACAGCGCTACGCGACTCCGGTGTTGATGTGATCTTGGATAAGTGGGATCTCAAGGAAGGTAATGATGCTGTCGCTTTCATGGAGCAGATGGTTACTAATTCAGAGATAAAAAAGGTCGTGATTGTATCTGATGAAATATATGCAGCTAAAGCCAACGGTCGGTCCGGTGGAGTAGGCACAGAGACTCAGATAATTTCTAAGGAGGTTTACGATAACCAATCCCAAGACAAATTCGTGGCTGTCATTTCAGAAAAAGATGATAACGACAAACCATTTCTTCCAACCTATTATAAGTCTCGCATATACATCGATTTGAGCGAAGCTGACAAGTATTCAGAGAATTTCGAGAGGTTGTTGAGGTGGATATTTGATAAGCCCCTTTATGTCAAGCCAAGGCTTGGCAGTATACCGTCGTTTCTATCTGAAGGCGAGCACATTTCACTTGGCACGACGGCGACATTCAAAAGGTGTGTCGAGGCATTAAGAAACGGAAAATCATATTCTGCTGGCGCATTTGATGAGTACTGCAACGTTTTCGCCGCTAATCTTGAGCAGTTCAGGATATCCAAGTATGACGGAGAATTTGATGATGTCGTGGTGAAAAGTATTGAAGAGTTCCTCCCATTTCGGAACGAAGCCATCCAACTTTTCACAGTCGTCGCTCAGTACTCGCCAACTCCAGAAGTTATGCAAAGGACCCACCGTTTTTTTGAGAGCCTAATACCATACATGCTAAAACCTGCACACGTATCTCAATGGACTGACTGGGATTTTGATAACTTTAGGTTTCTGATTCGCGAACTTTTTCTCTATGTCGTCGCAATTCTCATTAAGCATGAGCGCTTCCAACAGGCGAACTATCTTCTATTGCAGCAGTACTATTTGCCTGGGAATTCCGATTATGGCCAAGATGTAATGGTTAGCTTCACAGTTTTTTGCCGAGGCATGAGTTCTTTGGGGCATAGAAACCAACGGCTTAAACTAAACCGCCTGTCCTTGGTGGCTGATATTCTGGAGAAAAGGTCAAAAGGATCGGGGGTTGATTTTAGAGATCTGATGCAAACCGACTTTCTCTTGTTTATGAGGGCTGAGCGAGATTCCTCACGCTGGTGGCCAGATACTCTGGTTTATGTTGGCAGATTTAATAGTGCTTTTGAAATTTTTGCTCGGTCAGTTTCGAGATCGTACTTCGATAAGGTTAAGTGTCTGCTGGCAATAGATCAGGTCAGCGACCTGAGCGAGCAGCTTGAGGGCTACAAAACCGATCCCAGAAGGCTCCCAAAATGGGATTTTGACTCTTTTAGTCCATCCACTTTGTTGGGGTTCGAACAACTGTGTAAAAAAGCATAACCAGGCGGCTACACTTGACCGCCAAAAAGACGGCGGCAAGTGATCCGTGCCGTTGTTATATGCCAAAAGGGGTGATGCCATGACTACGAGTGAGATTAAAGAAGTTCTTCTTTGGTGTGTCGGTATCAATTATGGAGTACTGCTCCTCTGGTTCGGGGCCTTCGTCTATGCACACGACTGGATGTATCGAATGCATACGAGGTGGTTCAAGCTCTCTGTTGAGACCTTTGACGCCATAAACTATGCAGGGGTTGCGACCTACAGGGGTAAAGGGGGCGCAACCCTTTTCTTGACATTTTTTAACTTAGGAAGTACATATAAATT
>JAGVGM010000322.1 GCA_020057065.1 Thermodesulfovibrionia bacterium | reverse complement strand
TAACATGGTGAGAACCGTTGCAATGTCGGCAACCGACGGACTTGTCAGAGGGACCAAGGCTGTTGATACAGGACAACCGATCACAGTTCCTGTCGGAGCAAAAACGCTCGGGAGGATCATGAATGTTATCGGAGAATCTGTGGACCAACTGGGGCCGATAGATTCAAAGGACAGGTTGCCGATTCACAGGGAATCCCCTCATTTTACCGAGCAGGATACTTCGACTCAGGTATTTGAGACAGGCGTCAAGGTTTTTGACCTGCTTGTTCCGTTTGTTAAAGGCGGGAAGATGGGAATGTTCGGCGGTGCGGGCGTTGGCAAGACAGTTGTTATTATGGAGATGATCCACAATATTGCCATGGTTCACGGCGGTGTGTCCGTGTTTGCAGGCGTCGGTGAAAGAACCAGAGAAGGAAATGACCTCTATCTTGAAATGAAGGAGGGGGGCGTTCTCGAAAAAACAGCCCTGATCTATGGTCAGATGAACGAACCGCCCGGAGCAAGGGCCAGGGTTGCCCTTTCAGCGCTTACAGTTGCCGAATACTTTAGAGACGAGGGACAGGATGTTCTTATATTTTTAGATAATATCTTCAGATACACACTTGCAGGCGCCGAGCTTTCAGCGCTTCTTGGAAGAATGCCTTCTGCTGTAGGATACCAGCCTACCCTTGGAACCGACATGGGTATTCTGCAGGAAAGGATCACGTCTACAAATAAAGGCGCTATCACATCAATGCAGGCCATTTACGTCCCTGCTGACGATCTTACAGACCCTGCTGTTGCAACGGCATTTACACACCTTGACGGCACAGTCGTTCTTTCAAGGCAGATATCAGAGCTTGGCATCTATCCTGCTGTGGACCCTCTCGATTCAACATCAAGGATTCTCGACCCGCTCATTCTCGGTGAAGAACACTATATGGTTGCGAGACAGGTACAAATGGTTCTCCAGAGATATAAAGAGCTGCAGGATATTATTGCTATTCTCGGTATGGAAGAGCTTTCTGAAGACGATAAATTAACGGTTTCCCGTGCAAGAAAACTACAGAGATTCCTGAGCCAGCCTTTCCACGTTGCAGAGACATTTACCGGCACACCGGGTAAATACGTTAAACTTGCAGATTCAATTAAAGGATTCAAGGCCATTGTTGAAGGGAAATACGATGATCTGCCGGAGCAGGCATTTTATATGGTAGGCGGAATAGAGGAAGTTGAAGAAAAGGCCAAGAAACTGGCGGGCGGATAATTTTAATAAGCTGTCAGCTGATAGCTGTCTGCTGTCAGCTGTAATTGAGGATTATAAATGGCTGATAAACTGACATTGGACATTGTTACACCATACGGACATGTTTTCACAGATGAGGTTGACGAGGTAGTAACAACTGGAAGTGAAGGCGAATTCGGCGTCTTACCTGATCACGTCCCATTTCTCACAACTCTCAAGGTCGGTATGCTGACCTATAAAAAAGGTTCTGAAACAGGAATATTTTTTATTAACTGGGGATATGCCGAAGTTGGTCCCGACAAGGTTACGATACTTGCCGACAGTGCGGAGAAGTCAGAGGACATAGATGTTGAAAGGGCCAAGGCTGCAATGAAACGTGCTGAAGAACGCCTTAAGCAGAAAGAAAATGTCGACGAGGCTCGTGCAACAGCGTCGCTTGAACGGGCGATAGCAAGGATGCATGTAGCAGAGAAGAAGTAATCGCAATTTGTTTTATAATGTAGGGGCGAGTCGGTGACTCGCCCTTTTCTTGTTTTCTGTCATTCCGGACAAGCCGGAATCTTTCTTGCCTATTCATCAAAAATTTTCTTCCCGGTTCTTTCCTCATGTTGTATAATCAGAAGCAAATGGACATAAATTTCTTATAGCAAGGAGTTGTTATATGAACAAAAATATTTTAAATGTAATTTATACCCGCTTCAGCGTAAGGCAATTTACAGGCGAAAAAGTGAAAAAAAAGGACTTGATGGCAATGCTCAAGGCCGGGATGTCTGCACCATCAGCGGTGAATGTGCAACCATGGGCGTTTGTTGTTGTGACAGAAAGGGGCACGCTTGATAAGCTTTGCGAGGCCCTTCCTTATGCCAAAATGCTGGACAAGGCAGGGGCGGCAATTATTGTGTGCGGAATTCCGGATAAGGATGAAATATACTCAAAGGATTATTGGGTGATGGATTGCTCCCTGGCCTCGGGGAATATTCTGCTCGCAGCGCACGCGCTCGGCTATGGTGCGGTATGGACAGCGGCATATGCGGATAAGGACAGAATAAAATCCGTCAGGGAAATCCTGTCCATTCCTGAAAATATTATTCCATTGAATGTCATTCCTGTCGGCATTCCGGCGAATAAAGACGAAAAACCCAAAGATAAATTCAAGGAAGAGAATATACACTGGGATAAATGGTGACCGTAGGGGCGATCCGGTGAATCGCCCTTTCTTATTTTGTCCCCCTCTTTGGTAAAGAGGGGCAAGGGGAGATTTTTAGAATAACTCCATTGTCATTCCGGCTTGTCCGGAATCTTCCACCTTTCCACGCTTTTTTCTTCTTGAATTTCCCGGCTTGCGTTGCTTATGATATCGGCAGAATGAACAAGAGGACTTGGTTGAATATTGATAATAATAAGTGGGGATGTAGCACTTTTTTTAAAAAATCACAGGAAGGGAAGATAAATGGAGTATAATAAATGGTAGACTGGAACCGGTTCAGTCCGACAGACTTCGAGTATGATTTTGAAGGTGATAAACTCGGTGCTCATCGTGTTACTTTTGAAGAAGCTGCTGAATGCTTCTTTTCGGACTTTGCAGTACGACGCAATAAAACATACAAAGACCGGTTCCAACTTAATGGCAGAACCCTTGGCGGTAGAAGGCTTAAAATAATTTTTCAGCTTAAACCGGGCAATATCGTCCGGATTATTACAGGATGGGAAATATGAAAACAAGACAAAAATCCATGACCGAAGAAGAAATTGATCGTATTGTAACCGCTCATGCGAATGACGAAAAAGCCTGGGGAAAACCCGTGAAGGTGCGCAGAACAAAATCGAAATCTTTTGCATTGCCTGCGGCTCTTGCCGCCCGTGCAGCGTTTATAGCCCGTCTGCACCGTGAGGCAAATCTGGAAAATTGGCTGAAGCGCATTATTCAGGAACGCATTGATATTGAAGAAGCAGCTTTCACGGGATTTAAAAAAGAGCTTCTTTCAAAAGGAAATAGGTAGCAGCCAACCGTAACCGTGCCTCCCTGTCATCCTGAACTTGTTTCAGTATCTCGTATTTCTGTCATTCTTCCGTATTTCCGAGCTACCTCACTTCAACACTATGGCTCTCTTGCACTTTTGCTCTGTGATACTGAGGCACTGTGGCTCAACGGCACTAAATTTATCTTGTATTTCCCGGCTTGCGTTGCTTATGATATCGGCAGAATGGATAAGAGGGCTTGGGTGAATGTTAAGAAAAATAAATTTAAATGAGGAGCGCTTCTTTAAATGCACAACTACAAGGTTTTTCTATCAGTAGATAATTTTCGTACAGACTCAGATAAGCTGGTCTTTGATGATTTTACTATTTTGAGAATAAAACAAGGCGCTCAAGCAGCAGAATGGAGAAGAAAATTTAATTCAAAAAAAGTACCCCGTCATGTCTTAATGAAAGATTTCAATAATTATGTTACCGATGAACCGGTCTCTGATGAGCTTATTGATAATATCATTGAAGCCGGCATCTGGGCGCCCTCCGGATTAAATAACCAGCCGTGGAAGTTTGCAGTTGTAAGAGATAATGAGCTGAAAACAAAGATCTCAACGCTCACACGTTATTCAAAAATAATTCTAAACGCCAATGTATTGATTGCCGTATTGCTGGACAATTCTTTGAGTTATGACAGGACCAAGGATTGTCAGGCGATCGGCGCCTGTATTCAGAATATGCTGTTGGCTGTTCACTCAATGGGACTTGGCGCAGTCTGGCTCGGTGAGATATTGAAAAATAAAGACAAGGTGCTGGAGTTGATTGGCGGTTCCAATGCTCTTGAACTTATGGCAGTAATAGCGCTTGGACATCCCGCGGAAAAAAGCGGCAAAGGGATGCGCAAGGATGCGGCTCAAACTATTATCTTTAGGAAATAAGACGCTATAATCCCGACTCTATTTCGCCGAGCGGCCTGGTAAACGTAAATTAAAAAGGGTCTGCTACCAGGACCTCAGCAGTCTGTTTTGTGCTTTGTGATATAACAGCTATCGGTAACGTAACAATAAAAAGGCCGTTCCAATAACAAGGGTGCAGACACCAAGAGGTCTCAGTATAACCATATCTCCTACAATATTCCCCGCATCAGGTTTTTCCTTGGCAAAGACTGCCGAAGAGGTGAATATAATGATTAATGCCAAAAAAATTGGGCTCATCGTGGAAAAGTGTGGGTAAAATCTTATGAATCAGGATATACTTAAAGTTGTCCCCCCCTTTAGAAAAGGGGGGCAGGGGGGATTTGAAGACT
>JAGVGM010000081.1 GCA_020057065.1 Thermodesulfovibrionia bacterium | reverse complement strand
AGTCTTCAAATCCCCCCTGCCCCCCTTTTCTAAAGGGGGGGATAACTTTAAGTATATCCTGATTCATAAGATTTAACCCACACTTTTCCACGATGAGCCCAGATTTAATTCAAATTAATCCTGTTAAAAATTGAAAGTTGTACCTGCAAGTCAATATGATGATGGACTGTGAAAACTGAGGATTACAGGTTTAAGTCGATTTTTAATGCAGCGCTGGGGGGAACGCCATAAGGCTGACCAGACGGCGGGCTTTTTCGCCGTCGGGGCGAGCCGCTTGTTGGATATTTATTTTGTTGTCGGTCTGTTCCACCACTTTTCAACTGTTTAAGTCTCACTATTCCCAATTTTTCTGGTTCTAAAATTCACGTTTTAATTTTTTTCCTGTCTTTCAAAATGATTCCTGACAGATATTCAGCAGTGCCTACTTTAGCTGTTCCGGTTTTGCTTCAAAGTCCCTGGGATTGACTACGAAGTCAGCTATCCTGCCTCCGATAATTCCGATATCTTGAGTTATCAACTCTTCATTTGACCATGCGTTACCAGCAATATTGGGCATTGTGCTTGTCTCTATCAGCCGTCCTTCGGCTATGACCTTGCCGTCCTTCACAATATCAATATATGTGGTTATCACCGACCGACCCGCACCTAAACCCACCCAAAAACGTGCAGCGGCATTACCATCATACATTTCCTCTAATTTGACATTAATATCCATGTCAGTCGCACCTTCCGCTATTTTGTACCCAGTTTTTTTTCTGATCGATGCTTTTGCTGCGGCATGTAGCATCTGGCAAAAATCAGGCACGGATGCGGGGTCAATGTTATTTAAAAATCCATATTTACCGATGCTGTCTTGACGCCTGTTGTGTTGAAATCCTTATCAATGGAAACCTTTTTGGGGAGTGTGGAAGCACACCCCGTAACCATCATAACCACCGTTACCATTAAAATAACCCTCTTCATATAACCCCCTTTCCCCCGTGCTAATTTTTTCAGCACAAAGAATTTCCCTGTTGTTTTGGATTGGGTGATGTTTAATGATACAAGAGCACAATATAGATAGCAAGAAAAAAATATAAAAGACAAAAGGAAGAAGTTATTGAAAAAATACTTGGAAGTAACCTTAACAATTACCTCAAAAAATCAGAATAAACGCGTCTTTCATCAATCGGGAGATGGTTATGCCGCAGCAAAGATTCAATCAGTAATCCTAACATCTCTATTTCAGTAAGATATCAAGCCCTCTGGAGCATAATTGAACTTGTTGATATATGCGAAGTAACAACAAATGGAGGATGATCTCAATAACTAAAGATATGTGATGGTTATTAAGATGGGCTTGCCTCCAATTCAAATTTAATTGTTGGAGAGAAAAATGGCTCTGTGCCCCTAATATTAATCCCTAATATTATTTCTGATACTTGAATGCTTGAACATTATTGCATCCACTCCTCAACCCATAGCAGTGAATGCAGTTTGCTCTTTAATAACTTCCTGTAAATGATCTTTGTTTTATATGTAGCAACCTTTATGCTGTGTTTTAAATATAATTCTTTTTCCTCTACAAAATCAGTTACAAGCATATGAGACCAGGATGATTTTGCAACCAGTGGTCGCAGTTTTTGATTATCTTTGTATGTTTCAAAGTATTCCCCCCTTTACCTTTACGACAGAGAATTCTATAATTCTTTTAATGTTTTCAAATTCTTCGAAAAGGAGGTGGAGAAGATATGGGAGATAAAGGTGGTAAGAAGGATAAGAATAAATCCGCAAAGCAATCAAAAGATAAAAAAGAAGCAAAAAAGAAAAAATAACTAATCAACAGGTAGAACGCTGCTGTTTAAAGTTGCCACAGAAACCATTTCAATATGTTTCTTCTGTGGCAACTTTTTTTGAGAGAGGCAGAGCTCAATTTGTTATGTATTTCTGAAAACAGTAGAGGAGTGACATGGATAGTTCGGCATCTAAGATACGTCTCAGGTCAGGAGACTCTGACGGCGAGCCAGATCGTGTGTCGGCCCCCGCCACCAGATCGCGCCCGCACTCTGACCTCGTTCGCCTCGAAGCCGGCACGTCTCAGACGTTTGGTGAAGGCAAGATCCGGACCGGCTGACCATATAGCCAATACGCCTTCGCGCGTCAGTGCCGCATAGGCTGCATTCAACCCGTTCGGGGAATAGAGCCAGTCGTTGCCTTTCAGGATCAGACCCTCAGGACCATTGTCCACGTCCAGCAAAATGGCGTCGTAGGCCCGGTGCTCCGCCTTGAGAATTTGGGCAACGTCGGCCTCACGAACAGTGACACGGGCATCTTTAAGGGGATGTCCGGCCAGATCCGCAAGAGGGCCCCGGTTCCACTCAACGACTGCCGGCACCAGTTCGGCAACCACTACCTGAGCCCCGGTTCCGAGTCGTCGCAGTGCCGCAGCAGTTGTGTACCCCATACCCAGCCCTCCGATCAGAACACGGGGACGGTGCCGATCGGCGATTTTTGCACAAGCTAACTCGGCCAGGGCATCCTCTGATCCATGGGTACGACTGTTCATGAGTTCACGACCGTTCACCCTGATCGAGAACTCACCGCCGCGCTTGTATAAGCGAAGCTCTTCGCCGCCTCCGGGCACCTGTGCACAGCCGAGTAACTCCCATGGAATCATGAACACCTCAATTTAAGATCCTCTACACGTTTATCAGGCTGCACTCCACTGCCTTTATGGCATCAGCGGCCGAACTCGTTATGCCGCCTGTATAGCCTGAACCTTCGCCTATCGGATAGAGGTTTTTTATATTTACCGACTCATATTTTTCGGTGCGTTTAATTCTTACAGGGCAGGAAGTTCTTGTTTCCGCGCCTAACAATATCGCATGATTCGAAACAAATAATGGATAATCCTCTTTCCATTTATTAAACGCTGTTAAAAGCGTCTCGTTTACAAAGGCCGGGAAAATTTCATTCATATTAACAGATACGGCCCCCATCTTATACGAATTTTTATTTAGGCCAACAGAGATACTCCCGCATAAAAAATCCACTAAATTCTGAGCAGGGACTTCCCATCTTCCTCCTCCTGCATTAAAAGCCTTTCGCTCTATATCCTTTTGGAACTCAATACCGGCCAATGGATCAGTTGATCTATAATCATCCGTATGACAGGTTACAACAAGCGCTGAATTTGAGAATGCTGAGGACCTGCCTGAGTAGCTCATACCGTTTACAACCATCAGGCCCTCTTCAGATGAAGCATTTATTACCTCACCACCGGGACACATACAGAAGGTATATACACCCCTCCCTGTTTTTCGATTGGTGTAGGTGAAAGAATAATTAGCGGCCCCTATGCCGGGGAAGTCCTTATATTTATTTCCATATCGTATAAGATTAATAATTTCTGCAGGATGCTCTACTCTCACACCAACAAAGATCGGCTTCTGCTCGATAGCAATACCTTTTTTGTGGATCATCTCAAATGTATCACGCGCAGAATGTCCCAACGCAAGATAGATAATTGAAGAACGATATTCCATACTCCCATTTATCACTACGCCCAGGGCCTTGCCGTCTGATATAAGCATATCCGTCATTTTTGAGCTATAGTGTATCTCCCCGCCTCTTTCAAGGATATAGCTCCTCATATTTTTGACTATTCTGCACAACACGTCTGTTCCCAGATGTGGCTTGCCGACATACCCTATTTCTTCAGGCGCGCCAAATTTAATATAAGTGTCCAGCACCTTATTTGCATATTGCGAATTTTTTACCTTGGAGAACAGCTTCCCGTCCGAGTATGAACCGGCGCCGCCTTCACCGAACTGGATATTCGATTCAGGGTCCAGAGCCCTTTCTTTAATAAATCTTTGAACATCCATTGAGCGTTCTTCTATCTTTTTGCCTCTTTCAAATATCAACGGTTTGATCCCATGATCAATAAGCTCAAGGGCCGCGAACATGCCTGCAGGACCGAAACCTATTATGACAGGCCTCTCCATAATGTTTGTTGATTTTCTCTCTGCCTTTATTTTTTCAATGTATACAGGAAAGTTTTCCCTGTTGTCGAAGCTGTCAGGAGTACTTACCACTATTGAAATTTCGTAGTAGAACTGTTCCTTACTGCTCATATCAAGTGACTTGCTCAGTATTTTATTGAATTGAATATTATCTTCGCTAATGTTCAGCTTTTGTGAAGCGGCTTTTACATATTCATCCACCCCGTCTTTTTCAACGGGTATTCGCACATTGCTTATTATTAAATCCAAAAAACGCCTCGAATAATAGGAATAATCAGAGAGGACACATCCCGGGCTCAGAATTGGGGTCAGACTTGCTTATTGATATTTGAGAGAATTCATTGGGATTCATTTTATCTGTTATTTATCATCCCCTTCATTCTGACAACCTCGATCCCTCATCAATATTTTAAAAATATCATACGCCACGATAGAGTGAAAGTGCAACAGGGAAATAGGTTCAGAAACGCGGAAAGTTCAAAAGAGCAAAGGCAAAGAACTATATTTCTTTTTTCCCCAACTCCGCCTCAATGGGTATTCTCACCTCCTAATAGTATTGCAATACTATTGATAGTCTGTTATGATAGGACTGCATTACTATTAGGAGGTTGGCGTGATAGAAGACCTGTTTCGCTTAAGCCAGAACTTCATCAGGATAAACAACAGGGGATATATGAGATATTTCCTGTTGTCAAACCCGCTCAAGAACCGCTTTTCAATTGTCGTCGGCCAGCGGGGCGCGGGCAAGACCACTGTCATGATTCAGCACATTCTTGCCTCTTACAAGAACGACATCTTCACAAACAAGGCGCTTTATATTCAGGCCGACCATTTTCTTGTCAGCAGCCGTTCACTCTATGAGATCGCGGAACAATTCTATAACCTCGGCGGGGAGATGATCTGTTTTGATGAGATACATAAGTACCCGAACTGGTCTGCAGAGTTGAAAAGCATTTACGACACCTTCCCGAAGCTTAACATAGTTGCCTCCGGCAGTTCCGCCCTGGAGATTTACAGAGGCAGCCGCGACTTGAGCAGGCGGGCTGTAGTACTCAAAATGTTCGGCATGTCGTTCAGGGAATTCATTGAGTTAGAGCTTGGGATTGATCTGAAAAGCTCAGGGCTTGAGGATATTATGAGTAACCACCAGCGCATTGCCAATGGGATTATTACTGCAGTTGAGAAAAAGGGCAAGAAGATCCTCGCCCTTTTTAAAAGCTACCTTGGGCACGGCTATTATCCTTATTTCAGGGAATACAAAAACAAAGAGCTTTTCTATCTCACCCTTGAACAGAACATCCATACCACTCTTGAAGGCGATCTTATCGCTATCTATCCCTCGTTGAGCGGTAACAGTGTTAAGAAGATCAAAAAACTCCTGACGATTATAGCGTCGTCAGTCCCTTTTACTCCTGATTTGAAAAAGCTGAAGACAATGCTTGATGTCGGGGATGAGAGGACATTAAAGACCTATATCAAGTATCTCGAAGATGCAGGAATAATTCTTACGGTTTCAAAAGGCGGCAGAGGGCTCAGGCAACTCGAAAAGCCTGAAAAAATATATCTCAACAATACTAACCTCATTCATGCCATATCAGGCAGTGTTCCTGCTGAAATAGGAAATATGAGAGAGACATTTTTTCTCAATATGACCGGGGCTTTTCATAAAGTCTCGTCCCCGGAGCTTGGTGATTTCCTTGTTGACGGCAAGTATCTTTTCGAGATTGGAGGCAAGAATAAAAACTTCTCCCAGATCAAGGACATCAGAAATTCATTTCTGGCTATAGATAATATCGAGATAGGCATCGGCAACAAAATCCCCCTGTGGGTTTTCGGCTTATTGTATTAGAGGCAATGAAATAATAGAGACTGCTTTACAGTTGCAGGATAAAGTGCAAATTCAGCCGTTCCAACAGCTTGAGCCGTTTAACGCTTCAAACAATTCAAACGGTTGAAACTATTTATAGAGAGATATTGTCATGCCATGTCCCCCGACAATTTGATCTTAATTATAAATGGACAGCGAACGTATTCCCCGTGGTCTCTGCCGCAGGGAAGATTAATGTAAGAGTTGAAAATTAATACCGCAAAACGGTTCCAGCCGTTCAAGCGGTTTAAACTTTTTCAGAAATGTATTTGATGACATTTTTTATGAAATTTTGGAAATCGTAGACCTGACACCCCCCTTTTGGCTTCTTCGATTCCACGTACTGTCATTCAGTATGTTATAATCAACCGTTATTACGGGGACCCAGGCTGTAGTTTTATCCAAAAAACCATTTAAACGATCGAGCGTTTAATCGCTTTTTATGAAGGGGGCATGCAAATGAAAAAAGATAATGTTTCAAAAACGGGCTCAGTAGATGCAGTTTACTCAGGTATAAAGAAAATACTGGAAGAAGCACGCAGCACGGCTTATCGGGCTGTAAACTTTGCCATGGTGCAGGCATACTGGAATGTCGGCAGACTGATTGTAGAGGAAGAACAGAAGGGGAAACAAAAAGCAGAATATGGAAAGCATTTGATAAAAGAACTTTCCATAAGGCTCACCAAAGATTATGGAAAAGGGTTTACTGAAAGAAACTTATGGTATACAAGGAACTTTTATCTTATATTCCCAAAAGTGAACGCACTGCGTGCAGAATTGACATGGACGCATTACCGTTTGCTTCTGTCGGTTGAGAACGAGAATGCCCGTAATTTTTATCTGAATGAGGCTGCGGAGACAGGCTGGAGCACCCGCCAGTTGGAAAGACATATCAATTCCTTTTATTATGAACGACTACTATCAAGCAAAGATAAAAAGCCTGTTGTTGATGAGGCTGACCGAAACGCCTTACCTGCAAAACCCGAAGACCTGATCAAAGACCCCTACGTGCTGGAATTTCTGGACCTTAAAGAAAATAAACTGCTCCTTGAAAAAGAGCTTGAAACCGGATTGCTCGGCAAACTCCAGGAATTCCTTCTTGAACTTGGCAAGGGCTTTTCCTTTGTTTCGCGTCAATACAGAATTTCGGCCGGCAATGATCATTTCTACATAGATCTGGTCTTTTATAATTACATCCTGAAGTGTTTTCTCCTCATCGACCTGAAGATAGGGAAATTGACCCATAAAGATATCGGACAGATGGATTTCTATGTACGATATTTTGAGGGTAACATAAAGGCAGCAGGCGACAATCCAACAATAGGGATGATCCTCTGCTCTGAAAAGAATGAGACGATAGTCAAGTACAGCGTGCTTAATGAAAACAAACAGATGTTCGCCTCCCGGTACAAACTTTACCTACCGACGGAAGAAGAACTGGCGAAAGAGTTACGGCATGAGATTGAGTTGATAAGGGGGGAGAATAAATTAAGGTGATTTTATTAACCGAGTCATTCACTTGAGCCGTTCATCATCCATGGTAAAGCCTTTTACTATATATTCCCGTAGACGCTGTGTGGCCCAGATGCGGAATTGGGTGCCGCGCAGGCTGTTGACACGGTACCCCACAGAAATAATCATGTCGAGATTGTAAAAATTAGTATTGTAGTTTTTTCCGTCTGCGGCAGTTATCCGGAAATTCCGGACAACTGCTTCTTCGATTAACTCGCCTTCAGCAAAAATGTTGCGAATATGCTCTGAAATAGTCCTCTTATCTTTATCAAATAATTCGCAAAGATGAGCCTGCGCAAGCCATACGGTTTCGTCATGCAATTTCACCTGAATACGAGCTTTCCCGTCTTCGGTGGTGAAGAGCAGAAATGAACTTTCCGTAGGCACTAAAGCTTTATTTTTATCCGGATCCTTCTTTTTCATATCCCCCCCTATACCGTTCTGACCGCAATAATAAAACCAGACCTCGCGGCTGATTTTAATTTATTAGGTTCTTGCGGCTTGCTAACAAACCATCGATTATTAAGTTTATGCCTGCAACACTTCATGAATATTTGTGGCATCCTTGAAGTTGACTCCCAGTGCTTTAAAATGGGCTTTCCCGCAATCAATACTCATTCCGTCTTGCTTCCTGCGGCAGTCCTTCAAACAGGGCTTGTACGCTTTTTATCGCCTCAAGCTGGTATTCAAGGCCGCTGTCGAATTTGAGTTTCATTTACGGTCTCTCTTTTTTTGTTCCAGTTGTGACTTTTTTGAGCCCGGAGAAAGGAAGTTCTCGCCGGTAACTACCTTTCTCCCTGTTTTTGTTTCCAGTTCACGCCTTGCTTTTCTGGCGATACCTCCGCCTTTTTTCCCGGCGTCTTTATTTTCATCCATGCCGGTTGCGTTCACACTCTCTGCTATTTGCCGGGTCGAAAGTTCGGCAAGGGCCGTAAAGATCAGTTCTGCTTCGCTCATATGATCTCTGAGATTCTGCGTTTTCAGTCCCTTTAATTCCTTGTGCTTTTTTACGGATACACCTGTCCATTCCTGATGGATAATATTGGTTAGAATAGCATACTCCCCTTCCTTCGTTACCGCGTGTTCCTGCCAGTAGTCAGTCAGTTTGTTACGGGTTTCCTGTCCCATCATCCGCTGCTGAATCCACTTTTCGCTTCTGCCGTGCTGCTGCCAGTATTCACGCGCCCTATCTAAAGACCGCGCCGGGTCTGCCATGTCCTGCATTCTTTCATAGCCGACTTTTGCAAGCCAGAGTTTGATCGGCTCTGCCTTAGGACTGGGAACAGACTGTATAAGGCGCAGAAGCGTTTCAGGATTCGCGGCATCGGTCAGTCGCAATTTCCCGTCTTCCGCGACCATCTTCAACCGGTTACATTTTGTAACCGTTTCACTTCCTTCTTTATTTAAGCGGTTTTTCAATACCTTCCAGTAATTTCTTGCGGCTTGATAATCAGGCTGCTGAATCAGCACCTGAATAATATCCACCACCGAAAAATACCATGTTTCCGTATCCTCGTCATAATGGCGGCGGATTTGTTTCCCTTCAAATACAGCTAATGATTTTTCCGGCATCTTTTGTCCCCCCTTACACCGTCCTGAATATTATCTGGTTATGTTTCTTTTTGCCCATGTTGCGGGCATTGAATGTCTGCACAGCGTTGGCCTTGAGCTGGTCGTTGCCGCCAAAGGCTTTGTCCAGGCAGATAAACTGCATTGGCTCGGCTTCAATCTGATGTGGATTAAGATCAACCTGCGCATTAGAAAGCGTTGAAGATAATTTTTCCAAACTATCCGAAGCGCACCGCTTGGTTAGTTCATATGCAAAGTATTTTGCGTGGTATGAAGTAATAGTCATATATTATGAGTTGCCTGATTACAAATTACTTTCCCCGTTATTATATATAGATAAGTGAAAAGATAGAAGATAATAGTGAAAAACAGAGCAGGGTGACAGGGGCAGGCTTATTGCCAGTTGAATTCCAACAGGGAACAAAAAGGTCCATGCTGCTTCTTCTCATCCACCCACAACATCAATCCTAACCTCAACCACATGCTCCTGCCGGTCATCAACAAGTGGAATAACCTTATCAGGCTGCTCAACGCCATCTACTGTCACCCCCGATCCCACGCTGCCATTACGGCTTTGCAGGACGGTGATATGGTAGAGAGTTTCCCTGTACCGGTAGTGCACTTTGAACGACTCCCAATCCGCAGGCAGGCATGGCGCAAAACGCAGTTTGTCTACTTCAAGCCTGAGTCCCAAAAGTGATTCCATGATAAGCCGGTACATCCATCCGGCCGATCCAGTGTACCACGTCCATCCACCACGTCCGGTGTGCGGTGAGACCGCATATACGTCGGCTGCAACAACGTACGGTTCTGCTTTGTAGGTTTCAATTTCTTCCGGAGATCTCCCATGATTCACCGGGTTGATTATTGACAGCAGTTCCCACGCCCTACGGCTGTCGCCTGACTTTGCGAACGCCATCGCTGCCCAGATCGCGGCATGAGTGTACTGCCCGCCATTTTCCCTGACTCCGGGGACGTATCCCTTTATATAGCCCGGATTCAAATCCGATTTATCAAACGGCGGGTCCAGGAGCTGGATCAGCCTACTGTCTCGTCGCACGAGGTGTTTATCCAATGCTTCCATTGCCATGGCTGAACGTTTGGCATCCCCGGCGCCTGAGAGAACAGACCAGCTTTGCACAATGGAATCTATCCGGCATTCGGGATTACCTGCTGAACCGAGCGGCGAGCCGTCATCGAAGAAAGCGCGGAGGTACCACTCGCCATCCCAGCCATTCTGCTCGATATTCCGGCGCAGTTGGGCCGCTTCTTTAAGACAGCGTTCTGCAAAGGGAAGGTCTTCACGAAGGCGTGCAATCTCAGTGAACCTCATGAGCACTTCATAAAGGAAGAACCCCAGCCAAATGCTTTCGCCTTTGCCGTGTTCGCCCACCATGTTCATGCCGTCGTTCCAGTCACCCGAGCCGATAAGCGGCAATCCATGCTCTCCAAAATTAAGGCCCCTAATAATGGCCCTCACACAATGATCGTACAAACTGGCCGCTTGTTCAGACCTGATGGGAAGATCATAATACGAGTCCTCGTCCGTGTTTACCGGGCGGCCCTCGATAAAATGGACTGGCTCATCCAATACCCCGGTGTCTCCGGTTTTCAGAACGTAGCGGGAGGCCGCCAAAGGCAACCAGAGGAAATCATCTGAACAGTGTGTACGCACGCCTCTGCCCGAAGGAGGATGCCACCAATGCAGGACATCACCTTCTTTGAACTGATGGGCCGCGCACAGGAGTAGATGCTCACGCATAAGGCCCGGTTCTGCGTGGATAAGCGACATCACGTCCTGTAACTGGTCACGGAAACCAAAGGCGCCCCCTGACTGGTAGTAGCCGCTGCGCGCCCAAATTCGGCACGCAAGGGTCTGGTATAAGAGCCAGCCATTGGCCAGGATATTTACGGACTGGTCAGGTGTTTCCACCTGCACTGTACCAAGCGTATGGTTCCAGTACTGCCACACCGCGTCGAGTGCGCTGCGCGCGGCAGAAGGTCCCCGGAAACGGCGCACTATGTTGCCGGCGTCATCGGCGTCGCGTCCTGTTCCAAGCTTGAAGATGATCTCGCGCTCTTGTCCATCGGCCAGATCGAAAGTGACCTGGATAGCGGCGCAGGGGTCCAGAGCAGTTCCTAACCTGCCGGAAAGCCGCGTCCTGGTCATCGCGGCCGGATTCCGAAGCGTGCCATTGCGGCCGATGAACTCGGTCCTGTCGCCGCTTACAGTACGAGTAATGTCGTCTACGTCGAAGAAGGCAACCCGTTCGGCGAACTCCGTATTGTATGGATTTCGGGCGAAGAGCGCGCCACTGTTGGGATCAAGTTCGGTTGTCACATGCATCACTGTTTTTGGCCGCAGGTCTCCCAGTACCCATTCCACGTATCCCGTGGCTGAAAGCCGACGGGACCGTCCTGACTCGTTTCGCACCTTGATCACAGTGAACTTGACCGGTGCGTCTATGGCAACGTAAACCCATACCTCCGAGTGTATACCGCGTTCCGTGTGCTCGAAGACGCTGTATCCGAATCCGTGCCGGGTGACATAAGGGGTAGCCCCGCGGACAGGCAGCGGTGCAGGAGACCAGAAATGTCCCCGCTCTTCATCACGGAGGTAGAAGGCTTCACCGCCTGAATCGCAAACAGGATCGTTTTCCCAGGGAGTGAGGCGGAACTCATGGGCATTCTCGCCCCAGGTGTAGGCAAGCCCGCTCTCTGAAATGACGGTCCCGAAGTGCGGGTTTGCAAGCACATTTACCCACGGCGACGGAGTCACCTGCCCGTGCGCAGTCGTAATGACGTACTCGCGACCATCCAGGGTGAATCCGCCCAGCCCGTTGAAGAAAGACAGATCGTGGCGGGGCAACGCGGTGACAGCCAGGGGTTCGGAGCTGTGGGTCCGGGTCGGTTTTAGGAGCGGCGCTGTTGCTTTCATAAGACTGCGACGGTTGATCTGGTCCGCCAGCGCTCCCCGGCTGTCGGTGATGATGGCCCGGGCAACGGTTTGGATCAGGATGCGGTCCTCGTTCGATATCTGGTCCGCGGGTCTTACGAAAATGCCGCCTGGTTGATCAGTCACGTTGACGTCGACGCCTAAGGCAATGAGCCCCATGATCTGGTCCTGCAGAAGCTGCCGGTAGCCGGCATGATCTTCGTTCCAGATCACCAGGTCCACAGCCAGTCCTTTTAAGCGCCAGTATGCGTGGGCCTGTACGAGTTGGCGCACCAGGTCGATATTGTCCGGCTCTTCAATCTGCAGCAACACGATCGGCAGATCGCCCGAAATGGCGTAGCCCCATAGACCGGATTGCCCCCGGTGGTTGTTGATGATAACGCTCGGTTCGGCGCGCAGCAAAGAATTCGCATAGATCACAGAGCCGGCAAGGTGTCCATAGAGTTGCGCATCGGCCTCTGTGGCATTTATCTGCCGCAGGAGCACCTGACTATGTGTCCAAGCCAGTTCAAAGACACGGTCTGCGAGACGCCGGTCCTGATATTTCTCGACAAGACCCATGCACATATCGCGGGTTTCGCCGATGCCGGAGACAATATTTATCGTTACCGATTCTTCCGGATCAATGGTAATCCGATGTCGTACAGCGACAATCGGATCGAGTACTGATCCCTCGCTGCCCGATAGCGCCCCTGTAAAAAAACCGGCTGTCCCGCTCATCGCCTGTGGTTCGGCAACCGTGTTTCCACGGCCGATGAACTGCATGCGGTCAGTTTCATATGAGACTTCCCCTATCTCCGCCCCATGCACTGCCATAAGGTGAAACATCCATGGCGACTTCTCATCGAGAGAGCGGGGACGGCGGGTGCAGAGGATAGCCTGCTGCTTTTGGATGATCTCGGTCTGGACAAAGAGATTGCTGAACGCCGGATGCAGCGCGTCAGCGGCAGAAGATGCAAGGACCACTTCCGCATAACTCGTGACCTCGATCGTCCTGCGTATCCTGGCGCGATTGGTGATAGTGATCCGGCGTAGTTCAATATCATCTTCAGGTGAAACAGCGATCTCGGTATGCGTTTCAAAGTCGTGGTCCCGGGAGCGAAACTCCACTTTAGCCTCAGAGAAAATCGCTTCGTAATTATTAGATTGTTTGAGCGTCGGTTGAAATGCAGTGGACCAGAACTCTCCGCTCGCCACGTCGCGGAGGTAACAGAACGTACCCCAGTTGTCGCAGGTACTGTCTTCGCGCCAGCGTGTCACTGCGAGGTCCTTCCAGCGGCTGTAACCGCCCCCTGCATTCGTAATCATCACGTGGTATCTGCCGTTGGAGAGCAACTGCACTTCAGGTGTCGGCGTATCAGGGCTTTTGAAAATACGCACCGGCGTCTCCAGACCACTGGAAGCCCCCTGAATGTCGGATAGTTCGGAGGTGTGCGAATAAAACGCCGTGGCTTTTGGCACCCGCTCCTGGAGCAGCAGCATGGTTGCCTGGAACACCGGGTCTGACTCGAACCGCTTTTGCATCGGACGGTCCAGGAGCAGATAGGACAGAGAGAGGAGGCTCATACCCTGGTGATGCGCCATGAAGGACCGAATAACTGAATTCGCTTTTCCACGGGGCAGACGTGAAGGCGTATAGTCGATCGCTTCATAGAAGCCGTACTTCCCTTCGAAACCTTCCGCAGCGAGTCGCTGCAGATTCAGGCACGCCTCCTCGGGCGCAACCATCAGCGCGAGCGCCGAGGCATAGGGTGCAATGACCAGATCCTCTGCGAGTCCGCGTTTGAGCCCCAGACCGGGCACCCCAAACGCACGGTACTGGTAGTTGAGATGAACGTCGATCGTGCTGTAGCCGGATTCCGACATGCCCCACGGCACGCTGCGCTGTCTCCCATACTCGATCTGCCTTGCCACAGCAGACTTATAGGTCTGGTCAAGCAGCGTGTGTTCGTACGTCGGCATCACCAGAAGCGGCATAAGGTACTCGAACATCGAACCGCTCCACGATAAGAGAACAGGCTCTCCACCAGCGGTAGTAAGCAGGCGCCCTAAGGCAAACCAGCTTTCCTGCGGCAGTTGTCCTTGCGCAATCGCAACAAAGCTGCACAATCTCGCTTCCGAAGCCAGCATATCGTAGTAACTTGAATCCCTCCTGCGCTCACCAACATTGTACCCGATAGTCAGCAGATGACATGTTTCATCAAACAGGAAATCATATTCCATACGGGCGAGTTCGCTGGATTGCAATGCAAGCCGTTCTATAGCCGCGATTCTCTCACTGGCACGCCGGTTCCCAAGTCTCGCCAGTTCGCGCAGCGTCGGGATCTCATCGATGCCGTGAACCGCAAGCGGGTCAAGAAGTGCCAGCTCATCGAGGGCATCCCTGCATTGCCGGGCAAAGGCTCTCGCCCACCACCCAGCCGGGTTCTCATGGTCTGCATTAATACCGGCGACCACTTCTGCAGCGGATAGTGCCAGATGCTCAAGGCACAGCCGGGCCGCTGTAAGCGTAGCCGGCGGGAAATTATATGCATACTCCATGTCCTTCTGAAGTTGAGCAAGCCGGGCCGGAACAGCTTTTCCTGTTACCTCCAGGAGCATATTTAGTGTGTCGTTCAGTCCATCAAACAATCTCTCTCCCAGGATCTTTTGATCGGGAAGTGCGAGCAGACCGGGCCGCAATGTCAGAAGGTGAGCGGCGAGGTTCCCGCTGTCTACCGTTGAAATGTAGAGGGGCGACAGTGGTTTCAGTGATTTTGTGTCGTACCAGTTGTAGAAGTGCCCCCGGTATCGTTTCAAAGCTTCCATTGTGTGGAATGCATTCGCAGTGCGCTTAATGAGCTGTCCTGTTGAAATATAGCCGAAGTCGTGCGCGGATAAATTCGCGAGCAGAGCAAGGCCCATGTTGGTCGGCGAGGTGCGATGTGCGACCACGGCGACCGGATACTCCTGATAGTTATCCGGAGGCAGCCAATTATCTTCCGGGTCGATGAAGGTCTCGAAAAAGGCCCACGTTTTCCGGGAAAGCTTCCGGAGAAAGAGGGTCTGTTCTTCCGACAGCCTTGCTCCGCGGCGAGCGAGCGGCCGGCTGATCCACCACGCTATAACAGGGGAGGCAAACCAGAGACATAGTATAGGCCCTGCCGCAGCTAACGCGGCAGGATTCAAAAGCGCCAGACAGGTCCCTGCTGCAAAGGCAACAAGGGGTGCGATCCACATCGTTCGGTAAAATGTAGCGAAATCCCCTGCACTGCTTTTATTACGATCCTGGCCGCTATGCGGATTCCACTCCAAAAGTCGTTTGCGAGTGATCAGCATTCTCCAGGTTGAACGCACAATTGCATCCAGCGTGAAGAACGCTTCATGGGGGAGACATACGAGAGCAAATGCCGCCTGCGCGAAGTGCCTGCGCGAAGAGCGCACTGCAGCAGTGAGGTGCTGACCCAAAAGCACATCGCGCGGCTTCTGTATAAGGTCCATGATGGAGATGATCAAAGAAGGAACCACGATTATCCCGAGTACTGACAAGGTCCAGAACCATGGAGATGCGAGGACAGCCCAGCCCAGCAGCAACAGGAGTGTTAATGCCGAAGGCACGAGACTGCGCCGGAGATTGTCTAATATCTTCCATCGGGACAGCAGCGAGAGCGGGTTCTTTTGAAAGCGGGCATTAAGACCCGGAACGCCTGGCAGCAGCCAGCGAATGATCTGCCAATCCCCGCGGATCCATCGGTGCCGGCGGCTTACGTCTTCGGTGTAACTGGTTGGAAATTCCTCATATAACTGCAGATCGCTTAACAGTCCTGCCCTCGCATAGCACCCTTCGATAAGATCGTGACTGAGCATCAGGTTCTCAGGCAGGCGTCCGTTAAGCGCCTGTTCGAATGCGGCAACTTCATAAATGCCTTTACCAATGAATGAGCCTTCATGGAAGAGGTCCTGGTAAATATCAGAGACAACGTGAGTATAAGGATCAATGCCCGGATCACTACCGCACATTCTCGCATACCTCGACCGGTTCGTGCCGGGCAGACTTACTGCCGCACGCGGCTGAAGGATGCTGTACCCGGCAACAACCCGCCCTTTGTCTTCGTCGTATTGCGCACGATTCAGCGGGTGCGCCATTGCCCCCACAAACTGCAACGCTGAATCGCGCGGCAGTTGCGTATCGGTATCAAGGGTGATCAGGTACTTCACATCAGATAAGACTGCGGTTTCACCGACTATCAGTGAGAAAGGATTTAACTCCCCCTTCCCCCTCTTAAGATAAGAGGGGGTGCCGAAGCCAACGGTAGGTGCTTTAAGCAGCGGGGCGTTATCTGTTCTTCCGGCATGCAAAAAGGAATTCAATTCCGCGATCTTCCCCCGCTTGCGCTCGTAACCCATCCAAACCCGTTCCAGGGGGTTCCATCGGCGCGGACGATGGAAAAGGAAGAACGTATCACCTTTTGCAATCCTGTACTTTTCATTCAGCTCCTCGATCCTCTTCCTGGCGAGCTGCAGCAGCGGGCCGTCTTCCGGCAGGGTCTCTTCGTCCGCGTCCTGAAAATCAGTTAACAGGCCGAAGTGCAGGTTTTCGTCCCGGTTTGCCAGGAACCTGACTTCAAGCGCCTCGATCAGGTCTTCGATGTGCTGAGCGCTTGTGAGCAGGGTCGGGACCACGGCCAGTGTACGCAATTCCGGCGGGATACCTTTAGAGAAGTCCATTCGCGGCAGCGGATGCGGTGTCACTATCAACGTAGCAATCCAGTTCACCAGCGCCACCGCCAACTGACTTGAGCACAGCAGAGAGAGAATACCAATCAGCGTTAGCAGCCAATTATGCAGCCCGCCGGCATACGCCTTCGCCAATAAGCTGCCGGTGAAAATCCCTGTCATCAGCGTGATCATGCCAAGATAGAGGAGCAAAGGAAACCGGGAGATCAATTTTTGAAAGGCGTCAGAGACAGAAAATCGCACTTCTGCCAGATGCTCAAGCTGCACCAGTCCCTTATCTATCAGGTAAAAGCCGACATGTTTTGAGCGATCGTCTAAGCATTGATCGTTATCTTTAGAGGCTGTGTTTTCACGCGCAAGCCGGATCGCTTCTGTCGCCACCTCGCTCTCGGATAACCTGCTGTTCTTCGCTATCTTCTCTACAACGTGGCGGTAACGGTCACGAGTAAAAAAATCCATCCTGCCGTAAACCCCTCCGGCGTCCTCACACAGTATCCGATCAACAGCACTCATCGTCTCGACGAACTCGCGCCAGTCCATAGTACCAAGGAAACGGAGGCTGCCGATGCTGTTGCTTATGGAGACCTGGTCGGCGGCCTGCTGCTGGTTCTCCGACTGCACCAACTGCTCAACCGTCTGGCCGTATTCGGAGAGCCGCTGCTCGATCCAGGTAAGAGGCAATGCGAGGGCAGGGCCCTGCCCCTTCAGCCGGCGCGTAAGTTCCGCAATAAACGAACTTACCATCGGCGGGCCCGACCGTGCCATATCCGCGATCACCAAAATCAGGCTCTTCGGGTCTTTTTCAGCGGTTTCCGTCATCTGGTCCGCCCAATAGTCGGCGAGGTTCCGGTCGATCCTGTCAGAGGCGATCCGGGCTGCAACGCGCCGGAGATTCTCGATAAGCGCCAGGCGCAGCATGATGGGGATGGCCCACAATTCGCCTAACTTAAGGGAGGTGACTGTCTGATAGGCTGCCACAAAACTGCTGAAGCTTTCCGGATCTACCCGCCCATCACCATGTGAGATCGTCTCAAGCGCAATGTCATAGACGCGCGGAAGACCGGCCGAAGGACCATTCAGAAGCCGGGGCAGTTCCCGGCTGTAACCCTTTGGCAAATGCCTCCTGGCCATGCGGATCTGCTCTTCAATCAGATAGAAGTTGTCGAGCAACCATTCCCCAGCCGGAGTAATCCCGCGATTGTCCTTGACCGCCTCCGTGATCAGATGGCGGACTTCAAGCAGGACGCCTTCATTCTCAGCCAGCCGTGTCAGTAGCTGCTCCGGCGCATAGTCCGGGCCCAACTTATGTGAGCCCGCGAGCACCTTGCCATGCTGGTCCATCTGATCTCTGCTGAACAGCTCTGAGCGAAGCGGCGGCTCGTTATCAGCGTACTTTTGTGACCGTCTGGTTCCGGGGAATCTCGCCCGCAAATTGGACAGGTTTTCAAGAACGCTCTTACTGCTTATCTTCAAGTTTGAAGTCTCCTTCTGAGAAGTAGGGGCGTATTGCAATACGCCCCTACTCATTAAATAGAATAGCAATCAGGGTGGTTAGGCTATCCCTCTTCGGTAGCCGGTGTTCATGTTGTAATCAACATCATTATAGCAGATTGCTGTCTTGAAGGATTCAGTAGGGGCGTATTGCAATACGCCCCTACTCATGGCAGGAGCACAAGGAACAAGGGCAGACCCCTCCGGCTTTCATTATTACCCGAGTTTTGCCATTAAGTTGTCGTACAATTTTTTCATGTAAGTCTTCTCCTGTTCGGGGTCAAGCTCTTCGAACCTGTCGAGTTTATTGCTTGCCTCTTCGGGAATCTCTTCCAGAAATCTGGATGGAATGGACGGAGTCTGCTTTCCGTACTTTGATCTGTGCTCTGTATATGTAATGTACAGTTCCGTCATCGCCCTTGTAATTCCCACATAGAAAAGCCTTCTTTCCTCCTCAATCCCTTCATCCCTGTCTGAGGATTTCCTGTGCGGAATGATGTCCTCCTCCATCCCTGCGATAAATACTACCGGGAATTCCAGCCCCTTCGATGAATGAAAGGATATAAGGGTCACGCCCAGCCCGTCTTTTTCCTTTTTCTCTTCGATCAGGTCTGTGAGCGCAATTGCCTCCAGAAAGCCGTGAAGGGAAGGCGACTCCCCGGTAGACTCATAGTGAGTTATGGATTCAACAAATCCGTCTATGTTTTCTATCCTCCTGTATGCAGCATCAGGTGTCTTATAAAGCTCGATGATATAATCCTTGTAATTTATCTCCTCGATCAAGGATTTGAAAATCTTACCCATCTCCCTGCCCTTTTTGAACATTTCGCGGTAACGGCAGATAAGTTTAAAAAGGTCCTCTGCCGATGCAGCCGATCTTTTGCCGAGACCCTCGATCATGGCCGCTTTTCCGAAGGCGTCGAGAAGACACATTGAACCGGATCGGGCGAAATCCGAAAGCGCGCCAAGCGCTGATGGGCCGATTCCCCTCTTCGGTGCGTTGGTCGCCCTTAGAAGGCTCATATCGTCAGAGGGGTTCGCAATGATCTTGAGATAAGCTGCGAGGTCTTTGATTTCCTTGTATTCGAAATAACTCGTCCCGCCCACTACCGAATATGGGATCCTCTTCCTCCTCAGGGCCTCTTCAAAGGAACGTGAAAAGGTGTTCGCCCTGTAGATAACGGCTATGTTTTCGTAGGGCATATTCTTCATGTCTTTTATCGTTGATATCCTGTCAGTAACCCATTCCGCCTCATCTTCAGTGTCGGTAGCCTGAAAGATATTGACCCTGGGGCCCTCGTCTTTTTCTGTCCAGAGGGATTTTTCCATTCTCCTTTTGTTGTTGCATATTACTCCATTTGCTGCTTTCAGGATATGGCCGAGGGAGCGGTAGTTCTGTTCGAGTCTTACAGTAACGGTGCCCGGAAAGTCTTTCCCGAAATCGAGGATATTGCCGAGGTCCGCGCCCCTCCAGCCGTATATGGACTGATCATCATCCCCGACTACACAAAGGTTCCTTCTTTCACCCGCTAAAAGTTTGATAAAATTATACTGGACGCGGTTTGTGTCCTGATACTCATCGACCATTATATACCTGAAACGTTCCCTGTATTTTTCGAGAACCACAGGATGTTCTTTAAAGAGTTTCAAAGTTAGCAGGATGAGGTCATCGAAGTCCAGTGCATTCATTGATTTCAGCGCCTCGCGGTACCGGGGAAGAATATATGCTGAGGCCTCCTCTACGGGATCGCCGGATGGAGCGGCTTCCCGCCTGACGAAATCGTTTTTGGTCCTGCTGATACTTTCCAGGATGGATTCGGCCTTGAAGCTCTTATCGTAGAATTTAACTTCCGACAGGATATTTCTCAGGAGTGAAACCTGGTCCGACGTGTCGTAGATTGTAAAATCTTTTCTGTAACCAAGGTGTTCGATTTCACGCCTCAGGATACTGAGGCAGAGGGAATGAAATGTGGAGACAACGGGAGTTCCGTTTCCGCCCTGCACCATGGACTTTACCCTTCCTTTCATCTCCCTCGCGGCCTTGTTCGTAAAAGTGACCGCCAGGACAGACCCTGCTGAGATGCCTGTGTGTACGAGGTATGCGGTCCTCATGGTTATCACCCTCGTCTTGCCGGAGCCGGCTCCGGCAAGGATGAGGAGCGGACCGTCAATATGCTGGACCGCATCTCTCTGCCTGGGATTCAGGCGCGCAATTTCTCTGTATATATCCATTTTTATTTTTATTCCCTTTCAGACACTTACCTCGAAGATAAGGCATGTAATCTTTTGTTCTCTGGAGGGAGACTTTTCTATACCCGGAGGCAGCTCCGTTTTATTTTACAGAAAAAACATTGAACCGAATGGCGATATAGTGGAGATGAAAATACGGAACGTACCGCATTTAAAATACAAACCGCCTGGAGAAGACTGAAACAGACAAAAAACGAGTAGTGCCGCATGTTGATTACAATAAAATCGGACTAAACAGGGTCAGGTCTTGTTTCTTGCATTCCCCATATTTTAGTTAATAAATTACAGCTTCGCATCCCAGTTAAACGCTCTCACTATTTAGGGATATAGGCGTTCAGGCCGATTGTTAATGGTTTCCCTTCTATCATGCAGGATGTTTTAATATTGCCTCTTGTGCTGGCTACTACAAGTGTTTTCCCTGATGCACTTGGTGTGGGTTTTTCCAGGTCGCAAGTGATAATGAGCTTATTCCCTTCGATTTTAGCTTCTATTGCCATGTGTGTCACTTCAGCGTATTGGCGCCCCATATTTATACCTCTTTGCCACGGTATAGAGAAAATTTTACTGGATATGGAATATTGTGTCAAGAAAAACGGGAGCTGGCGCTCCCTCATTCGTCACTTTTTGAATATCTGTTCGAGAAACTTCCCGAGTTCTTCCCATGATTTCTTGTCGGCCTCTGCATTATATCCAAGCGGCAGATTAAATTTCTTCGCATATGCATCGGCGTCGGGATTGGTGAAGCTGTGCATCGCGCCAGGATAAGAGATAAACTGAAAATCCGACCCTGCATCT
>JAGVGM010000167.1 GCA_020057065.1 Thermodesulfovibrionia bacterium | reverse complement strand
TTGGTTTCTTAACCTTGTGGGTGATATTTTATATCGCCACAAACCTTTTAACCAGAAGGGGTTTTTCTTTTTTGCCCGGTTCTAAATCTGTTTTAGGGACAGGTATATTAATTTCCATTATTTACATTTTGACTGGCTCAGGATGACAGGCAGTTATATTTAAGCTGATGCTGATGCCTCGTTATTTAATTCATCATAATTGATTTTTCCATCCGTGCCCCTAACTTTAATGCCCTCTTGACAAAATATAAAAATGGGATTAAAATCCCAAATATGGTGATCTTGATCACAGACTATGTTTTTTGTTGACGATATCATAGAAACGTAAGATGGAAAAACGCATAAAAATACAAACTCAAAATGCATATAAGGAGGTAAAAAAGGAAAGATATATAAATATGTATTGGCTGTTCTACAGCAAATAAGTATTTAGCAACAAATATAAAAAGGAGAAATGCAAATGAGAAAAGTATCAATATTATCAATATGTATCATTACCCTTGTGGCGCTTGCCGTGTGGGCGTCCGACGTCAGCGCTTTCAGCACATACACAAGCTGCTCACAGTGTCACGGCGGTTTTCGTACCGCCCCTTATAAATCGCTTGCTGACGGGCAATCATGGGCAAGCGGACTTCATGATACACACCGGACTACAATGCTGAGCGGAGATTGTAATGCCTGTCATTTCGGTACCGGCAGAACACTGGTCTATCTCAACAAGTCTAATGGTGGGACCGGACTGTCCAAGGTGGGTTGCTTGGGCTGCCATGGCCGTACTGAAGATAATAATGGTGTTGGAACTATCGGAGCAGGTTTGCGACAGCACCACTATAAAGCAGGTGAGACGATCTGCTTTCAGTGTCATAATGATGCTAACCCTGCAAATTTCAAACCTGTGGGTGAGAATGTTCCACCGCCATACTATGTTACTCCTGATGCTGCGCATCCTAATAAGCCCTCAGACAGCTGCAATCAGTCGGGGAAAGAAAACTATGCAGCCTCGACCACAGGACTGGACAATGACGGAGACGGCTTGTACGACGCTGCAGATCCTGATTGCCTGGCCGCGGCAGTATGTACAGACGTTGACGGCGACGGCTACGGCTCTAACGGAGCGGCTACCTGTACAAAGGGCACTGCAGTTGACTGCAATGACAACAATGCGACAGTCAATCCGGGAGCTGCTGACAATACCTGTAACGGAATCGATGAAAATTGCAGCGGAACAGCCGATGAAGGTTATGTTCCGACAAGTACACTGTGCGGCAAAGGTATTTGCGTATCCACAGGCCAGTTAGCCTGTCAGAACGGTAAAACCGCAGACACCTGCACGGCCGGTACCCCTCAGACAGAGGGACCGTTCGGCAGTCCTACATGCAGCGATGCACGGGATAATAATTGCAATGGACAAACCGATGCTCTCGATCCCAACTGCGCGCAGACATGCGTACCTGCAACAGAAGTCTGTGACGGTAAAGATAATGACTGCGACGGACAGGTGGATGAAGGTATCGCTTCGACACCTACGACCTGTGGTGTCGGTTCATGCGCATCCACAGGCCAGTCAACTTGTCAGGGCGGCAAAATGGTAGACACCTGCAGTGCCGGAACTCCTCAGACAGAAGGACCATTCGGCAGTTCGGCATGCAGTGATGCTCTGGACAATGATTGCGACGGCTTAAGTGACAGCGCAGACCCCGGATGTGCAGGCACTGTATGCATAGACAGGGATGGTGACGGCTATGGCGCCAATGGCGATCCTTCATGTCCAAACGGCACGGCAGTTGACTGTAATGATAGAAAGGCATCTGTTAATCCCGGCGCAGTCGAGGTCTGTGATGGTGTGGACAATAACTGTAATGGTCAGATAGATGAAAACGGAACGAACACTTATTACAAAGACGCAGACAGAGATGGTTATGGTGATCCGTCGGTTTCAATACAGAGCTGCAAAAAACCTCGCCGTTATGTGACTGATAATACGGATTGTAATGATTCAGACAGGAAAGTTTATCCGAACGCAGAAGAGATATGCGACGGTAAAGACAACAACTGTAACGTCCAGATAGATGAAGGTGTACAAAAGACCTATTACAGGGATGCAGACAGAGATGGTTATGGCGACCTGTCGGTATCGATACAGAGCTGCAGAGCTCCTGAAGGTTATGTAAAAAACAATACTGATTGCAGTGACTCAAACTCCAGTCTCCATGATAGTACTGCAGGAATTTGCAAAAATCAAGGTGATAATGACAATGATGAAGAAGAAGAAGATGATGATGATGATTTTATACACAATTTCACAACCGGCTGTATTAGCTGTCATACACCTCACAATGCTATAACTGATTGTATGTCATGTCATTCAGGATTGAATGAAAAATAGATAAGAGCTGCTGATTAGCCATAAAAAGGGGAGCATTTGCTCCCCTTTTCTTTTTAAATGTTGAGATGTTAAAATCCTGTGCCGGCCTGATAATTCAACTACTTGACAAAAAAACGTATTGGGATTATAATCCCAAGTATGGAAGCTGACTTAAAGAGGACAATTTATTTCTCAATAGCGCGTTTGCTTCACCCTCTCGTAAAAATACTTTTACGCTATAATATTCCCTACGGGACTTTCTGTGAACTTGCCAAATGGGTATATGTAGATGTCGCTTCAAGTGAATTTGTCATTCAGGGGAGAAAGCAGACAGATTCCCGCATTGCAACCATAACCGGGCTTTCCAGGAAAGAAGTAAGGCGTTTGAGGGGGCTAAACCCTTATGATGAATCGGGCTCTCCCGAACGGTATAACCGTGCTGTAAGAGTGATCGGCGGATGGCGCAAGGACAAAATATTTCTTGATAGTAAAGGTCTCCCGAGAGAACTGCCTTTTGAAGATGCGGGAACAAGTTTCTCATCACTTGTTAAAAGCTACAGCGGCGATATTCCCCCAAGGGCCATACTTGATGAAATGCTGAGAGCCGGAGTTGTAGAGTTGAAAAGAGAGAAGATCAAATTATTGTCGAAAGGTTATATTGTGAAGAAAGAAGAGAGTGAGAAGATACAGATATTAGGTGAAGATGTGAGCGAATTAATTTCGACGATCAACCGCAATCTTGACAGTGAAGCAAACGGAGCTTTTTTCCAGAGGAAAGTGTCATATGACAACATACCTGAAGAAGCGCTTATAAAGCTGAGAAAGCTTTTATCAGATAAGGGCGAGGATTTCACTGACTCGGTCGATAAAATAATTTCAAGATATGACAGAGACGCCAACCCTGCCGTAAAGGAGAAGGGAGAACGCAGAAAAGCGGGGTTGGGCATCTTTTATTTTGAATAAACAAATAATGGAGGATATAATGAGTGTTATGAATAGATCGTTCAGGGTAAAAATAAAATTAGCTGTAATTGCCGCGCTTATTTTAACTGTAGTACTTATAGTTATTGCCTGCGGCGGCGGGGGAGGCGGCAGTAGTACAGCCGGCGGCGGGGTCAGCGGGACAGGAAGTTCCACAGGAACTGTCACCGCATTTGGAAGTATATTTGTGAATGGTATCGAGTATGATACAACATCAGCCGAGATCAAAGTGAATGGTGAAAATGCAACAGAGAGCGACCTCAAGATAGGGATGAAAGTTACTGTTGAGGCTGTTAATGATGTTGCCTCATCGATAGAGTATGAGGCAGAGTTAAAAGGCGAGGTAACTGACAAAGGCGCTGCTTCGTTTAAGGTTCTCGGACAGACCGTAAAAGTGAACACTCAAACGGAATACTGTTTCAATGATGAGCAGGACAATTGCACCTTCTTATTTGCGGATCTGAATATAGGGGATTTTGTTGAGGTGAGCGGATATTTTGATTCAAACGGTGATATTATTGCAACACTGGTGAAGCAAGAAGTCCAGGACCCGGGAGAATACCAGGTCAGGGGAATAATCTCAAATCTTAAAACATCAACTCCTAAGAATTTTAAAATAAATGCATTAACCGTATATTACAGCGGTAACCCCACGGGTATTGCTGATGGTGCTCTTGTAAAAGTCATAAGTACATTGTATGACAAAAATGCGAATAAACTTACTGCAGATGAGGATGGGGTAGAGGTTGAAGACACCCAGGCCTCGCCGGGCAAGGAGCTTAGCCTTGAGGGTATTGTCACCGTGATTATTTCACGGAATGGATCACTGATGGAATTTATAGTCAACGGGCAACCGGTTTTGACCAATGATCAAACCCGGTTCAAAGAAGAAGATCTGGAAGCAGATCCGGCTTTAATAGTATTAAATGTAAAAGTAGAGGTTGAAGGGACCGTGAACAGCGGTGGTAAACTCGTTGCAACGGAAGTGGAGATAGAAGATACTGATATTGAAGATTGACAGAATACTTCAGATATCATAGTGGCAGGAATAAAATAAAACTCCTGCCACTATATTTATTTTTTCTTTCTCTTACTAAAGCTCCATTGGCCGCCCTTACACAGTTAAGGTGTATTGCCTATAAAGTAAGGTCTGTATTTAAATATGTCCCTCTCAAACATTCTCTATTGCTTTATATCAAACCACTCCAATTCTCGTACAAGGTGAAAAGTTATTTCGGATAATATTTGAGATCTTCATTGGATTTATCAATATAACTTATATGCACTCTGTTGTTGGGGCCTATGGCTATGGATGGTAAGATTAAATCCCCCTTGCTTTCAATAGTAGACGTTATCCAAGAACCTAAAGCATTCGAAGCATAGTTGAGATCATAGTTCGTTATATCACCGTAGCCAATATGAACCTTATTGTTTGAATCTACGGCAATGGAGTTATAGTATCCAACAAGACCAGCGCTGTCGATCGTAGTGATCACCCATGCGCCGGATGTATTTGTCGCATATTTGAGGTCGTAGTTATTACCATCATCATAACTGATATGAATCTTATTGTTAGGACCTACAGCTATAGAGGTTCCACCTATATTACTGTTGCTGTCAATTATGGATTTAACCCAGGAACCTGATTTATTTGTCGCATACTTGAGTTGGGACTCGTTGGTAACAAAGCCCTTATGACTTATATATACCTTATTGTTTGAATCTAAGGCAATAGAGCTATATTCTCCAACATCACCAGCACTGTCGATCGTAGTGATAACCCATGCGCCGGATGTATTCGTCGCATATTTGAGATCCCTGTTGGGAAAGTCCCAATAACTGATATGAGTCTTATTGTTTGAATCTAAGGTAATGGAGCTATAGATATAAGCTTTAACAGTGCTGTCGATTATGGAAGTAATCCACAAACCTGAGACATTTGTCGCATATTTGAGATCCTCGTTGGTATAGTCGTAATAACTAATATGAACCTTATTGTTTAAATCTATGGCAATAGAATTATAATCTCCAACTTTAGCAGCGTTGTCAATTATGGAAGTAATCCACAAACCTGAGGCATTTGTTGCATACTTGAGATCATCGCCCCAAGTTTGATTATAACTGATATGAATCTTATTGTTTGAATCTATGGCAATGGAATTCCTTCCTACAGCACCACCGGTGTCGATTGTATAAGCAACCCACGAGCCTGAGGCGTTCGTTATATACCTGAAGTCTTGATAAATATTACCATGCCAATAAGTATAACTGATATGAACTATGTTGTTTGAATCTACAGCAATGGAGTTATAATATCCTACATTAACAGTGCTGTCGATTGTGTAAGTAATCCAGGAATCTGAGATATTTATCGCATATTTGAGATTTTTGTTAACAGAATCATAATAGCTAATATGAATTATGTTGTTTGAATCTATAGCTATTGAGGCAGATTTACCGACTCCCTGTGAGCTATCCACTGTCTCATAAGTCCAAGCTGTGCCATTGTAATATGCGTGATAGAGGTGATCGCCGCCATAAACAATATGTATGTAATTCATCTTATCTACCGCAATTGAACGAGAGGATACTTCCCCAAAATATTTTGGACAGTCTACACACTCAGATATTGACCACGGATCTGAGCCTCTTTGATATTCCTGCAGATTGCTGTATCCATCGACATCTGGATCTAATGAGGCATCGTTTACAAGCGGTTTTAATCCGTTTGTGACTTCCCATCCATCCGGCATTCCGTCTCCATCAGTGTCAGGATTAAGAGGGTTCGTTCCATAAACGCTTTCTTCAACATCAGTTAAGGCGTCATTATCATCATCGGGATCGCATGCATCGCCTATACCATCGCTGTCTGAATCTTTCTGGTCAGAGTTAGGAAGCGCAGGACAGCTATCACATACATCTCCAATTCTGTCATCATCTGAATCTTTCTGGTCAGAATTAGGAATATAAGAGCAGTTATCGTCGCAGTTAGCAGTACTGCCTCCTGTACATAAGTTGTCACCTGCCGTACCGCTGTTATCCCCATCATCCAGAATGCCATCTTTGTCAGAGTCAAGATTACGATAAACATTTGCATAGACCCCGAAACCAAGTCCGTCACTGGCTATCCCCTGGTAACCAGCTCCACCGCTTGCTTCATAATCATAACTTCCCCATACAATGACAAAATCACCATATGAGTTCATTGCAAGCCCCGGTTTTTCCGGCCAGAGCGTTGTACACTGCAATCTATATATTTTTTCTTCTGTATCAAGCTGTATTGAATTTAAAGTGTTTACCCGAAATTCAGGGCCCAAAGGACCAGGATACCCTTCAACTGTGCCCACACCTGTAATAGTTACTGTATTTCCTGAGACTGTTACTCCTGTAATTGATGTGCTTTCCAGATTCGTGTTGGGGTAGTAATACATGAGCCAGCCCTCTAATGGTGATGATGTAACATTAAGCCCCATACTTCCTATTTCACCATTTGCATCCTGAAAGTTATAACCATTACCTGAGATATTGTAACCTTCTGCAAAGGCATTGATTGATGAACACAGTAAGATTAGAAAACACAACAAAAAAAAGATTGTCTTTTTACTCATATCGCTTGTCTCCTTTCGGTATATTTAGAAATTTAGGCTCATCGTGGAAAAGTGTGGGTTAAATCTTATGAATCAGGATATACTTAAAGTTATCCCCCCCTTTAGAAAAGGGGGGCAGGGGGGATTTGAAGACT
>JAGVGM010000286.1 GCA_020057065.1 Thermodesulfovibrionia bacterium | reverse complement strand
TTTGACGCCTTCTCAATATGTTCCTCTTTCACAAATGTGAACATTGCGGGGATGAAACTGAAGCTTAAGACCCTCAACATCACAGTGCCGAAGGCCACGAGTCCGCCAAAAACCTTGACAGGGATGATATTCATGAACAAAAGCACGCCGAACCCCACTGCTGTTGCAAGAGCAGTATATCGCACAGGACGGCTCACGGCATTCATTGTTTCAATTATTGCCGCTTTTTTATCCTTACTCTCTCTATAGCGGAAATAAAATTCATTGTAGATATGTATACTATCGGTCGCTATAGCCATCAAAAAGACCGGAGCCATTGAGCTCATAATGTGAACAGGGAATCCGAGCGCTATCAAAAGCCCCATGCTCCAGACGATGCTGACCATTGCGTCCATCATGAGCGTGACAGAAAGGAAAAGATCTCTGAACATAAGGTATCTGATAAGGAGCATAACCATTCCTGCTATCGGGGCAAAAACCGCCATGAGCTTGAACATTTCAACGCCGAAGGTATCTCTTGCAACAGGGTCTCCTGCAATATAATATTTTTCATCGCCTTTCTCTTTGCCGACAATCCCTTTTATTTTGTCCGCTACTTCTTTGCCGTTTGCGCCCTTCTCAAGCGGGACATATACAGCGGTAGTCTTTCCGTCTTTTGAGATGATGCGATTAATAAAAAGTGGATTTTCAAAAAGCATCTTTTGAAGCTTCCGCATCTCTGCGTCATCTTCCGGAACTTCGGTCATAAGCGGCGCTACCTTTAAGGTCCCTGCCTCAGCCGATACATTGGTAATGGTGGGAAAGCTGTTGACATCCCTTGCGGCGACACCCTCCATTTTCAGAATTTCATCGGTAATCCGGATAATCTTTGAAAGCGTTTCTTTATTGAGAATACCCTTTTCGTTTACTATCCCGACCACTATCATGTCTTCATAGAGGCCAAATGTCTTTTCCACTTCATCATTCCATACCCTGACATCCGAAGTCTCCGGGAGCATGTTCTTCGGGTTTGTGTCAGTCCTGATCTTCGGGAACTGGGTCATGAAGGCAAGGGTAATGAGAATTGTTAAAAGCACAACTAATTTAGGGTGGTTTACCGAGAAATTGACAAGAAAAGATTTACGCATTAAGACCTCCAACTATGTACGCAAGAATAATAAAATTTGTAACTAATACAAACGTAATAAATAAAGTTACAAAATCCCCCTTTATCCCCCTTTTCAAAGGGGGACTTTGAATCCCCCTCTTTGGCAAAGAGGGGCAAGGGGAGATTTTGTAAACTGTAACAAAGCATTTTGCGTTTGTATTAAATCCATTAAAATGTCAGATTCATATCCGCTTTAATGACAACTTCTTTATAGTATGTAGCCGGATTGGCAATCTCAACTCCTTCAATAAAATTTGTCTCACTCATCCCAAACAGTGGGACATTTAGTGGACAAGCCAGAAGTTTTGCTCCTTCCATATGCAGCATAACGAACAGGTCTTCCACTGCCGGAAGTTCCATCTCCTCCATCCTTTTCATTACAGCTTCTCCAAATTCTTTGGGTTGATCAGGCATGCATTGAAGGGTCTTCACCTTCTCCTTATGAAGCGCATTCACGCCACGTGACCCAAAAAATATCGTGACCTTTGAGCCTTCCCTTAAAAGACTTAATGCAGTCATAAGGGCATTATAGACCTGACAAAGCTCATCATGAAAACACATAATAGAGACATTTTTGACTATTTTTTCCATCTTACACCTCTTGATTTTATGGCAGTTGAGTCAGTCCTCTTTTAATTTTCCAAAGGTAATATTTTTCAAAGGCCTGCTTTGCCCATTTATAATTGATGCCTACTTTAAGCTCTGCTACCCGCCGTGGTGGAAGAACAGGGTATGCCTTCATCAATGCCGCTTTATTTCCCATATCCATAATACAAAGGGCTCCAACAGGCTCGGTTTCGGGAGAAGGTTTTCCGAGTATGTCTGCCGCAATACTCTTAGCAGCATCCTTTGCCATATGTTCAGTCATGAATCCCGTCTTCGGTACCCCGGTGGGGACAGGAGTCTGTTCCGGAGGCGCGATTACTATTGCAACCCCTACTGAAAAGATATTTTTATAGTTCTTATGGCGGTAATTAGCATCAACTGGAATAAATCCTTTGGGATTACCGAGGTGAAACACAGCCTTGACACCGGCCATCGGAGGAGCAAACATAGCGATCTTGAAAGGCAGCTTTATTCCGTCTTTCAACCTGACTTCATCAGGAACGAATTCTTCCACTGTCTGGTTTGCGATGACTTTGATTTCCCTGTCTGCAAATTCATCTTCCATCATTCTCCTGGATGTTCTGAGCCCTCCGATTCCGAAGTGACCGATATAGGGTTCGGAAGTAACAAAGGTCATCGGCACCTTATGGCGCAATTTTCTCTTTCTTAATTCAGTATCAACTTCAAATGCATATTCATAGGCTGGTCCAAAACAACTGACACCCTGAACGGCTCCGATAACAACCGGTCCTGGTTTTTCAAGAAATTTATTCCATGATTTGTTAGTCTTGATAGCCTGTTCAAGAGTAAAGATACATTCTGTATAACCTCCCTCCGGGCCCAATCCCGGTACCGATGAGAAGCCAAGGGCAGGACCTGATGCAATGACAAGATAATCATATGGAATCTCCTGCGTCTTTGTAATGACTTTTGATTTATCAGCATCAACCCCTGTTGCCTCTTCATGTATAAATTTTATTCCTTTGGGTGTCAATATCTTTTCAAGAGGAAGTGTTATGTCTTCGGGTTTTCGCCATCCCATTGAAATCCATGGAAGTGATGGGACAAAGACAAACTGGTCCACATCACAGAGCAATGTTACATCTGCTTTGTTACCAAGAAGTCTCTTAAGTTCGAAGGCTGCTGTCAAGCCTCCGAAGGAACCGCCTATAATTACTATCTTTGCCATGTTAGCCTCCCTTTCTTAAAATTAACCACAGAGAACACAGAGATTGTTTTAAAGATTAAAAATATCGAAATTCGAAGCACGAAATACGAAACAATATCGAATCACAAAAATAGAAATGTTCTAAACGTTTTGAATTTGTTTCGGATCTCGATATTTGGATTTAGAATTTTTCATTTTTCTCTGTGCTCTCTGTGGTTAAATGCATTATTTACGTTAAAACATCCCGACAACCTTGTCTTCTCCCGCCATCAGTTCAACAAGGCCGTCATAATCAATCTTCTTTATACCCTTCTCAAGTTCATCGTCTTTCAAGCCTCTGAGTCCGGCATCCTTATCAAGTATATACACCTTTCCGCAAAAGCCTTCAAGTCTTTCTTTCTGGGCAAAATATACTGCATTCTGAATCAGGCAGATATCAGCAGCCATGTCTCTGGCCAGCTTTACCCCTCTCTTTCCATCCTGCGTATCAGGTCCGCTTTTGACAATTACAAACATGATGACCTCCAATCTTTTAGTTGTCGCTTGTGCCCTTTAGTTATAGGGCTTAAGCATGATCCCCTCTTTGGCAAAGAGGGGTAAGGGGAGATTTTTTGATGAATGTTCTTGTTTCAAAATCCCCCTTCATCCCCCTTTTTCAAAGGGGGAATACGCCTGAGCAATTCTTAATAAATCATTGTTGTTTTTGCATTTTTAATAATATCGGCTATTTCAGAGCCGGTTACTACCTTAATCCCTTCAGGGATATCTACTGTATCCATATTCTGTTCTCTAAGTGAATGCTTATCTGCATATACATCAACCCCCATCTCTATACAGTCCATCAGGGACTCCCCCAGATTTGTAAAGCCTGTTTCTGCATCGTCCTGCCCCTGCTTTGCAAGCAAAACTCCGGCGTCAACTAAAATGAGGTCTACACCCAATTCATCCGCAGCGCCGCCCATGGCATGCCTTACAGCCTCTGCTGCATTAATATCACCATAAGGCGACCTTCTCAAAATAATCGCGATGTGTTTCATAATATCCTCCTATGCTCCCATATTTAGCCAGATGTCGGTTTCACCCATCGTTTTAAAAAGACCCTTGAGTGAGCCGACTTCTGCGTTATCAAGATAATCATTCTTCGCTGCACGGCGAAAGTTAACACATCCGCCTCAGAGATACACTCTTAAACCTTTCTCGATAAGCTCTGTAAACTTTTCCTCAGCATTTGTTATACCCTTTGCCTTCTGTCCCTTTAAAAAACAGTAAACCCCGTCACCTGATGCAATAACGTTGACCGTATATCCTTTATTCAGGGCAGATTCTGCAATCTTTACCGTGGTAAGTGTATTCTCATAAGAATACGGCGATGTGCCTAACAATAGTGTAACTGTCTTACTCATTTTATCCTCCTTTAAATTAATTTTTTCGCTTTTATAGCCCATTCACTATCTTTAATACGCACCATTTTTACATCGTAACCCTTATCTTGCAAAACCCCATAGACTTCCTCACCGGTAGAGGAACAATCTACAAGCATATTTAGTGTTGTACCTCTTTCTGACTTCTCAAGCTTCTCCATGACCATGGAGATTAAAAATCCTGGAGGAATTCAAGTTCCATTATTCCTCATATCCACCATATAAAGTTTATCCATATTAAAACCTCCCTATTTCTTCTTTAATTCAATCCAGGTTACAAAAATATAAAAAGCGAGAAGTATTGCCAGCACGCCAATTAAAGAACCTCCCCAACCAAGCTTTTCAGGAAGGAAAACTGCTTTTCCATAAAGCCAGCCCTTTCCTGCCTGTTCTCCATAAAGAGGCACCCATAAGCCTGCAACGAGCATGGCCCCAAGCATAGCGAACCAGTGTCTGATATATCCCTCGGCGGACCGCCAGAGTATACCTGCCGCTCAACCGCCTGTTATAACCATGCCGAATCCAAAAATTGCCCCGCCTATAATACTGTGCAAGCCTGCCGGAAGGATGAACATATCAGCAGGTCTGAAACCATTTGCCTTTATTATGGTAAATCCCAGAGTCCCTATCATCAGACTAAGCAGGAGGATCCGCATCGGCTCATTGTGCTTTGTTGTGAAGGCTTCCCTGAAACCGGCAGATATACAAAAAGAAGACCTCTGGAAGACTATCCCGAAGGCTGCGCCAAATAGCAGTATCCCTCCCAAGACATTTTTTCCCGTGAGAAAATAAACTGAGGCTGTGATAACTAAAATGATTGTAACAAAAAGACCTATCAACGGATAATTTATCACCCTTTTGACCTTTATTTCAGGAACTGTCTTCAAATCAACGAGTTCCGTGAACTCCATCTTATCTGCCTCTCTGAAGGCCTGCCATATCATAAGTTTTCCGCCGAAAAAAGCTCCTGTGAGCAAACCTGTCATCATATATAATCCGCTCAGAGATAAGGACATGATCGATGAATAAAATCCTCCAAAGATGCAGGCGCCGACCAGGAAACTGCCTATACCCATCAGGGCTCCACCGGCAAACCCCTGGATATAACCTGCTGTCGAATCTTTTCTAAGTTTAAATTGTCGTGAAAGGAGGGCGGAGATCAGGGTGCCGAATATCAGTCCAAAATTTAGAATGCTGATAATACTCAGATGAGGCGGCGTTAAAGTTCCCCAGGGCGGAGTTATATTTAATCCCGCCAGTCTGTATATCCATATACCCCAATCTGCAATAGCCGGATATATCCCGCCCAATGGCATCAGATACAAAAACATTAATATGTTCAGAAAAGCTATCAAAATACCGCCAAGCCAGAGCGGCCAGGTTTTTTCAAACAGGTTCTTATATAATTTTTCATGAAAATATTTAGAAAGAGTCATCTCCACCTCCTTTTTAAATCTATTTTTTTCTATCCCCGGGATAAGTGCCTTTTTTAGTTGTGGGACAGCATTCAGGTCCCGGCAGTTCTTCAGGATAATCTTTTTTAAGGATTTCCAGCAGGTCGGGTATCATTGCGTTTTTCAGGAAATAGCATCGCAATCTTCCATCTACAAAATAATCGATGATACCTGTAAGCCTTAAAGCAGAAAGATGCTGTGAAACATTGGACTGACTGAGGTCGAGAAATTCTTCAAGGTCGCTGACGCATTTTACACCTTTTGTCAACTCTTCCAATATAGATATCCTTGCTGGGTGAGCTATTAATTTTATTAGTTCTATACGTGATAATAAATTAGTCATATTCAAATATTAGAATATATGAATATAATTGTCAAGGATAAAATATTGATTTTTAATTTTAAAGCGTTTAATGTTTATATACGTAACCCATTAGTTATGGGAGGCAAATTCCCCTCTTGCTTAAGGCGCCTACTGTTGGTTGAAAAAGAGGGGCAAGGGGAGATTTTTTAATGAATGTTTTTATTACAAAATCCCCCTTCATCCCCCTTTTTCAAAGGGGGACTAATCTATTCTGCGGAGGATTAATTGGGTACTATTACAAAAGATGCACTGATAAAAAAGGCTGGAGATCTCAAGGTCCTTCCTTTTGTTGCAAGAAAGCTTTTAGAGACATTAAATGATGAGGGCTGTTCAATTGATGATTTAAGCAGCATCATAGAAAAGGATCAGACTATTGCGGCAAGGGTTTTGAAGATATCCAACAGCGCATTATACGGTTTAAGACATGGGGTTACGAGTCTGCCCCAGGCCATACTTATTCTCGGGTTCAAGACCATAAGGAGCCTGGTGCTTTCTGTTTCAACAAGGTCCATTTATAAAAATTTCGGCATGAAAGAAAAAATACTTTGGGACCATTCAGTGGGGGCCGGCATTGCCGCTAAAATGATCTCTGCCGGATTCGGGTCCGAAATAATAGAGCTCTCTTTTGTGGGCGGGCTTATGCATGATCTCGGCAAGGTTGTAATGAACAATGAAACGCCTGATGAGTTTGCAGAGGTCATGATGAAAATTTACAATGAGGATATTGATTCCATCACAGCCGAAACTGAGAAATTTGGATATGCTCATGCAGAGATCGGCTCCGGAGTTGTAGAGAAATGGGGCTTTGCTCCTCTTCTTGTTGATATCCTGAAATACCACCATTTAAATAATGTACAACTTGCGGAATTTAAAGACCCTGCAATTGCAAAAGCAGTTGCCATTGTAAACCTTGCAGATAATGTTTGCAAGGTATTGGCTATAGGTTACAGGAATCCAATAGAAAAAATTGAATTGCATAAGCTCCCTTCCGCGGTTTTTCTTAAGTTGACCCAGGACAGGCTGAATGCTTTGGTCAAGAATATTGAGGAAACCTATAATACCGAGAAAGCAATCTTTGATTGATTGAAAGATTTAATATTCGTTTTTACCCCGCTTGCGTTCGTCTATCCTGACGTTTTGTTTTGTCTAATTCCTTTTTGGCTGTCCGGTTAATCATTTTCCTGCTTAGTATTTTCATCATCCAGACCATATTCTTCTTTCACAATGCCCCTTTTTACCATTATGTTATAAAGCACCTCTGAACGGTTCGCAATATACCTTGATGTGCCGGTGGGATTATATTTTCTCGGGTTTGGAAGTACGGACGCAAGACGTGCGGCTTCCTCATGTTTCAATGCTGATGACGGTTTGCCGTAATAATGAAGAGAAGCAGCCTCTATGCCGAATATACCTTCTCCCCATTCGGCGACATTAAGATAAATTTCAAGTATCCTCTTTTTTGAAAGAGTTTTTTCAAGCCTCCATGTAAGGATTGCTTCCCTTAGTTTTCGCAACGGGTTTTTGGATGGGGACAAATAAAGATTCTTTACAAGCTGCTGGCTGATCGTGCTTCCGCCGAATTTGAATTTCTTCTGCTCAATATCTTTTTCAAGCGCCTTCTCGATTGCGTCAAAATCAAAACCTTCGTGCTGATAAAATTTGTCGTCTTCTGCTATGAGGACCGCCTTAACCAGATAAGGCGATATGCGTGATAGCGGAGACCAGATTTGTTTTATACTTATTTTTCTGCCTTGCCTTTTCCATTCTGCTTCACGATATTTCATAAATGATGTTTTTCCGGGGTTTTCTTTTTTCAATACTGATATATTCGGATAAATAAAGCAGAAACCGGCGCTCATAAGTATTGCGAGGATGATAAAAACAATAATTGCCTTAAAACATTTTTTAACAAATTTATTGCGTGCCATGATGTTCTACATTATAAAGGATTTCGGCTCATCGTGGAAAAGTGTGGGTTAAATCTTATGAATCAGGATATACTTAAAGTTGTCCCCCCCCTTTAGAAAAGGGGGGCAGGGGGGATTTGAAGAC
>JAGVGM010000100.1 GCA_020057065.1 Thermodesulfovibrionia bacterium | reverse complement strand
GCATCGTCATACCGGGGCTTGTAGACATGCACACTCATCTGCGCGAACCTGGTTTTGAGTATAAGGAAACAATAAAGACCGGCACTAAAGCTGCTGTAAGAGGCGGCTTTACATCGGTATGCTGCATGCCCAACACAAATCCTGTAAACGATACAATCGCTGTAACAGAGTTCATTATAAAAAAGGCCTTGAAAGAAGGTTCATGTACTGTCTACCCCATCGGCGCAATAACAAAGGGTCAAAACGATGAAGAGCTTGCAGAACTCGAGGCCTTGAAACGGTCAGGCTGTATTGCATTTTCTGATGACGGCAGGCCTGTAGCTAACAGCCTTATTATGAGGCACGCGCTTGAATATTCAAAAATTTTTGATGTCCCGATAATTTCTCACTGCGAAGATTTGCATTTATCCGAAGGCGGCGTAATGAATGAAGGATTCGTATCAACCATTCTCGGTTTAAGGGGAATACCAACGGCTGCTGAAGAAATAATGGTTGCAAGAGATTTAACTCTCTGCCGGCTTACCGGCGGAAGGCTGCATATTGCTCACGTTTCATCCGAAGGTTCTGTAAGATTAATCCGGGATGCCAAGGCACGCGGAATAAATGTCACAGCAGAGACATGCCCGCATTATTTCAGTCTGACAGACGAATCACTTATCAGTTATGACACAAATCTTAAGGTTAACCCTCCCATCAGGACAGAAAAAGATGTTGAAGCCATTAAACAGGGATTAAAAGACGGCACCATTGATATAATTGCCACTGATCATGCCCCGCATCATATTGATGATAAGAACAAAGAATTTGACACCGCCGCTTTTGGTATATCCGGTCTCGAAACAGCTTTTGCTCTCGGTTTACAGCTTGTTGGACAAGGGATCTTAGACTTAAAGCAATTTATCGCTAAAATGACCATAACTCCCTCTAAAATAATAAATATTCCTAAGGGCTCCTTATCATCAGGCTCTGATGCCGACATTGCAATTATAAATCCTGAACGCACTATCATCGTTGATTCATCCAGATTTTTATCCAAAGGAAAAAATTCTCCTTTTAACGGTTGGACCTTAAAAGGCACTGTTGAAAAAACCATTTCAATGGGAAATGTCTACGACTGGACGTAATTAGTTTTTTGTTGTTAGTCTACAATTACCGCATTTTTAATATGCTAAGCGGGATCTAACCCTGTCATTCCGGCTTGTCCGGAATCTTTTTTTCGAGCTTTGATATTTAGAATAAATTAATTGTAAAATATCAAGTTTGTAATTTCTTCTCTTGTTTAACGGAGGTTTCCAGCAATATGACCGGACAAACGCTCATAAAGGCATTTCTTGTGCTTGCTGATAGTACATTTTTCGAAGGATTTGGTTTCGGCGCTGAAGGAGAAACGATCGGAGAGGTGGTCTTCAACACTTCAATGACCGGCTATCAGGAAATACTTACAGACCCCTCATATAAAGGTCAGATAGTTGCCATGACATACTCTCAGATAGGAAATTATGGGATAAATGATGAGGATAAAGAATCCAATATCCCAAATGTGGAAGGTTTTATTGCCAGGGAATTTTTTGATTTCCCAAGTAACTGGCGCTCACAACAAAACCTTAATCAATATCTGAAAGAAAACAATAAAGTCGGTATTCACGGCATAGACACAAGGGCTCTTACAAAATATATTAGAGACAATGGGGTCCAAATGGGGATAATCTCAACCACGGATTTAAATCCTCAAAGCCTTCTTGAAAAAGTACGAAAGCATCCCGGGATCTCCGCCTTTGATCTTGTTAAAGACGTAACTACATCTGAGCCGTACAAATGGGATAAGGGAGTGTGGAAATGGGTTAATAGCGCAGAAGTGCAGAAGTGCAAAAGTGCAAAAGAAAAAAACAGCTCCGAGTTAAACTCCTCACTCCTCACTCCTCACTCCTCACATTCCGTTGTCGTTTATGATTTTGGCGTAAAAATTAACATCCTCCGTCATCTCGTAAGCGCAGGGTTTGACGTTACAGTTGTTCCCGCACAAACGCCCGCGGAAGAAGTTCTTAATATGAATCCGGACGGGATAGTACTGAGCAACGGTCCTGGAGACCCTGAGACGGTTGTTTACGGAATTGAAGCAGCTAAAAAACTTTTGGGCAAAAGGCCGATATTGGGAATTTGCCTCGGGCATCAGATTCTGGGACTTGCTATGGGCGGCAGGACTTACAAACTCAAATTCGGACATCACGGAGGCAATCATCCGGTAATGGACCTGTCCACGAGAAAGGTTGAGATCACGTCACAAAATCATAACTACTGTGTAGATGTAAAAAGCCTCGGCGGGCAGGTGGAGCTAACCCATACAAATCTTTATGACGGTACAGAGGAAGGCATGAGACATGTTGAACTGCCCGTGATCTCATTCCAGCATCATCCGGAGGCAGGACCTGGACCAAATGATTCAGGGTATATTTTTGAGAGATTTAAGAAAATGATAGAGCCGCAATGAAGTTAAAGATCAAAACAACTGAAAATAGAAATAACTCTTATGCCTAAACGAACAGATATTAAAAGCATCTTATTGATAGGATCAGGTCCGATAATCATCGGACAGGCCTGTGAATTTGATTATTCAGGGACACAGGCGTGCAAGGCTCTGCGTGAGGAAGGCTACAAGGTGATACTCGTAAATTCAAATCCCGCAACCATTATGACTGACACCGATACCGCCGACGTCACTTACATAGAACCTCTGACAGTTGATTTCATAGAGAAGATAATCGAGAAAGAACGCCCTGACGCACTGCTTCCTACAATGGGCGGACAGACCGCGCTGAACCTTGCAGTTTCTCTCGCTGAAAAAGGAATTCTTGAAAAATACAATGTAGAGCTCATAGGCGCAAAGCTCCACGCGATCAAAAAAGGCGAGGACAGGGAATTGTTTAAAAAAGCAATGACGAACATAGGACTGGAAACTCCAAAGAGCAGAAATGTTAATTCCATCGAAGAGGGGATGAAAGCAGCCGAGTATCTCAACTTCCCGTTAATCCTCAGACCTTCATTTACAATGGGCGGAACCGGCGGAGGTATCGTCTATAATATGGATGAGTACAGCATTGATCTGAACAAGGCCCTCGATCTCAGCCCTGTACATCAGGTTCTCGTGGAAGAATCCGTTATTGGCTGGAAAGAGTTCGAGCTTGAAGTAATGCGCGACAACAAGGATAACGTCGTGATCATCTGTTCAATAGAAAATTTTGATCCTATGGGAGTTCATACGGGAGATTCCATAACCGTAGCGCCGGCGCAGACGCTCACCGACAAGGAATACCAACTGATGCGCGATGCCTCCATAGCTATAATACGTGAGATAGGGGTCGACACGGGAGGGTCGAACATTCAGTTTGCAGTAAACCCTGCCGACGGCCGGATGGTTGTCATAGAGATGAATCCGAGGGTTTCAAGAAGTTCAGCACTCGCATCAAAGGCAACGGGATTTCCTATTGCCAAGATCGCAGCAAAGCTCGCCATCGGCTTGACCCTCGATGAGGTGCCGAATGACATTACCAAAGAGACCCCTGCATCTTTTGAGCCTGCACTTGATTATGTTGTCGTGAAATTCCCGCGGTTCACCTTCGAGAAATTTCCTGAAGCAGACGCCACTCTCACAACACAGATGAAATCAGTGGGAGAAGCCATGTCCATAGCAAGGACCTTTAAAGAAGCTTTACATAAGGCAATACGCAGCCTTGAAATAGACAGTTATGGTTTCGAGGTATTAGAAGCAGATCTCGATACCACAAAGAAAAAACTGAAAATCCCGGGATGGGACCGCATATGGTACATTACACATGCATTAAGGACAGGGATGAGCATTGAGGAAATACATGAATTAACACATATTGACCCATGGTTTCTGTACAATATAAAACAGATAATTGAGATGGAAGAGGAGATCAGTGCGGAAGCGAGGAAGCACGGAAGCGAGGAAGGAAAAGACTTGCGAGCTTATGAACTTACGAGCTTACAAACTATAATACGTCAGGCGAAAGAATACGGCTTTTCAGACCGCAGACTTTCAAAACTCCTGAACACAGATGAGTTTTCCTTGCGACAATACAGGAAGGAAAACGGCATAGTACCTGTATATAAAATGGTAGACACCTGCGCCGCCGAATTCAGAGCATATACGCCTTATCTTTATTCAACATATGAAAAACCGTTCTATAAAACAGCGGTCAGCAGTCAGCAGTCAGCAGTCAGCAAAACAGAAACAGGTTCAAAAGAGAAACTAACCGCTGAAAGCTATCTGCTGAAAGCTGTAACCGAATGTGAAGCCAACCCCACGGACCGGAAGAAAATCATCATCCTCGGCAGCGGTCCGAACAGAATCGGACAGGGGATTGAGTTTGACTACTGCTGTGTTCATGCTGTCTTTGCATTAAAGGAACTTGGATATGAAACAATAATGGTCAACTGCAATCCGGAAACCGTAAGTACCGATTATGATACGTCTGACAAATTATACTTTGAGCCGCTTACCTTTGAGGACGTTCTTAATATTGTCGAAATAGAAAAACCTATAGGCGTTATAGTCCAGTTTGGCGGACAAACGCCATTAAAACTTGCCGTTCCCCTTGAAATGGCAGGAGTAAGAATTCTCGGCACATCACCCGATTCCATTGACAGGGCTGAAGACAGAAAAAGATTTAAGGAAGTTTTGCATAAACTCAAGCTTTGCCAGCCTGAGAGCGGGACCGCCATGTCTGTTGATGAGGCTGTCGCAGTGGCTAAAGGCATTGGATACCCCGTGATGGTAAGACCCTCTTATGTGCTCGGCGGAAGAGCGATGGAGATTGTTTATGATGAGGATAGTATAAGGAATTATATGAAGAGGGCTGTAGCCGCCTCTCCTGAACATCCGGTGCTTGTTGATAAATATCTCGAAGACGCTATCGAGATCGATGTTGATGCTATTTCTGACGGGAAAGATGTAGTAATCGGCGGCATCATGGAACATATCGAAGAAGCCGGAATTCATTCCGGAGATTCAGCATGTTCCCTGCCCCCCTATTCTCTCTCTTCTGATATTATGGACAGAATTAAAATATATGCAAAAGCCCTTGCTATGGAGCTCAATGTCATCGGCCTGATGAACATACAGTTTGCCGTAAAGGATAAAGAAATTTACATCCTTGAAGTAAATCCAAGGGCTTCACGCACAATTCCTTATGTCAGCAAATCAATAGGCGTCCCTCTTGCCAAAATGGCTGCAAAGGTCCTGGTGGGGAAAACCCTTGCTGAACTGGGATTTACATCGGAAATAGAGATATCTCATTTTACAGTTAAAGAAGCAGTATTCCCATTTGACAGGTTTAAAGGTGTTGATACTTTGTTAGGCCCTGAGATGAAATCCACCGGTGAAGTTATGGGAATTGATCAGGATTTCGGAAGGGCGTATGCAAAGGCACAGGCATCGGCTAATAATACAATGCCCCTTAGCGGAAAAGTGTTCATCAGTGTAAAAGACAACGACAAGCAGTACCTGCCGCCAATGGCGCGCAAACTTACATCGCTTGGTTTCTCATTAATAGCTACAAGCGGCACAGCCGATTATCTGAATAAATACGGTATTAATGTGGAAACGGTCAACAAAGTCAGTGAAGGAAGGCCGGACATTATTGATCACATCAAAAATAAACAAATCAACTTCATGATCAATACTGTTTTCGGTGCAAAGGCTCAAAAGGATTCATTTGCATTAAGAGAAAGCGCGCTTCAATATAAAGTCCCGTACACAACCACGATCGCCGGTGCAAGGGCAACGATAAATGCGATCGAGGTTCTTCTGAAAGAGCAGATAAACATAAAATCACTTCAGCAGTATCATAGAAGGATTAAGGGCTGCCCTATCCCTTAATTGTGCTTCATTGAAGAATTTTTATTGTACTTTATATTTATCTCGTATGAAATATTTGCATGGTTAGGGGCATGATGATCGAGTTTACCCTTACACTTCATGCTCCCCTTTGCCGCCTTTTTATTTTGTTTAATCAGGCCTGAGATTACGGGATTTAAATTAAAACCGCCTTTATCGCAGCCTCTTATCATACATTCCATATTAAAATCAGCGGTACTTGTTGGAAAAACATTAACTGTACGCTCCATAAGAACCGCATTTTCCGCATCATGAAAGTAAGTCATGCTGATAATTATATTTGAAATCTTCGGGAAACGTTCTGACACAACGCCGGCATCGAGTTTGCGCTGCTTTTTTAATTCCATCTTTTTTAGATAATCCTGTCTCGGTGGCATATCCTGCTAAACCTCAAATTCAAGAAATAAAAAGTCCTCTAACGCTTGTAAAACAAATAAAAAAAGGCCGCAAAGCTAAAAATATTTGCGGCATTCTAATAATTGCAAAAACCACTGAAGCATAAAAAATAATGACACATTGACACTAATCATGTCAACCCGGAAAATCATGAATTACGATTACATGGACACATAAATTGATATTTACAAGGTTAACAGCTTGATATTTTTCATTATTATGCTATTAATCAACAAAACTGCCTGAAAAGTTTTCTACTTATTCGACTACGCCCTATTTTCCCGGAGCTTTGCAAGCATGTCCTTCCTTTTGATTCGTCCATAAAGAAATGAGCCGTCCTTAAACTCGAACACAGGTATATCAAACCGGTACAGCTCATAGAGTTCATCATTCGAATCAATCGCTATCTTATTTATTTCTATATCGTACCTTTCCTTAAGTCCGTTCAGCATTTCTTCAGCGGCACCGCACAGCCAGCAACCGTCTTTGTAATAAAAATTAACTTTGACCATGAGTTTACTATTATCAATATTATCAAGCGCTAATTTGTCTTTTCACTTTGACAGCTTTCTTCTGTCCGGCGGAAACTCTACAACAAACCGCATGTTGCGAATGAAGGCTTCATCTATGTTCTTACTATGGTGTACAGCCAAAATCACAATGCCGTCATACTCCTCCATTTTCTGTAACAAGTATTTAATTTCCATATTATTATAACAACCGTCCCTGTCACCTGCTTCCATGCTCCCTCTAAATAATACATCAGCCTCTTCAAAATATAGGATGGCCTTCATGGAAGATGCCTCACTGAAAATGCGATCGAGGTTTTTCTCTGTTTCCCCGGTATTTTTACTTAAAGAAGCGGGAATATCCGCCCTGTATATCTTTTTGTTCAGCTCTGCGGCGATTATGTCTGCGGCAATAGTTTTTCCTGTTCCGAAAGGGTCAAAAAAAAGGACCTGGAAGCTCTTGCCGGTATAAGTCCTGAAACGCTTAATCAGGTCGTCAAAGCCGTTGCTACCATATATTATTATTTTAGGAATCTTACGGGTCACTTCAGGTTTCATCTTATTCCTCAAACAAGCGATTTAATCCGGAAAAAAACTTTCCTTGACAGCGATAGAAAAGGTGCTAACATTCATATATAATAATCAAACAATCGAACTTAATACAATCCGGGGACCAAAGCAGAAATAATGAAATTCAGGGATCTCCTGTAATTTATCAAAAATATATGGAGGTGGATTATGATTTCAACAAGTTATGGGATCAGCGAGGTCAGATATGATGCAAGCCGGCTAACCGATCAGGACATTTATCTTTTTAAAGAGGGAAACCACTTCAGGCTTTATAAATATCTCGGCTCTCATGTTATGAATGTCGGGGGTGTAACCGGCGTTCATTTTGCCGTGTGGGCTCCCAATGCTGAAAAGGTGTCGGTCATTGGCGATTTCAACAAATGGGACAGGGAATCCCATCAGCTCATGTCGAGAAGGGATGCATCCGGCATATGGGAAGGGTTTATACCGGGCATGAAAAACGGCGCTATTTATAAATATCATATTTGCTCAAAATACAATGGTTACAAAATGGATAAAGGGGACCCTTTTGCTTTTCTCTGGGAAGTACCGCCGAAATCAGCATCCGTTGTATGGGATCTGGAATATGCATGGAACGATCAGGAATGGATGTCAAACAGGCATAAGGCGAATGCGTTAAGTGCGCCCTATTCAATATATGAAGTCCATCTCGGCTCATGGAGGCGCGTCCCTGAGGAGGGTGACAGATTTCTCACTTACAGGGAGCTTGCGCATTCTCTTGCGGACTATGTAAAGGAAATGGGATTTACACACGTCGAACTCATGCCGGTCACAGAGCATCCCTTCTACGGTTCGTGGGGATATCAGACACTGGGCTATTTCGCTCCGACAAGCAGGTACGGAACACCGCAGGATTTCATGTACATGATCGACCATCTCCACCAGAACGGCATAGGTGTGATCCTCGATTGGGTGCCTTCTCACTTCCCCTATGACCATCATGGATTGTCCAATTTTGACGGCACATATCTTTATGAACATCAGGACCCCAGGAAGGGATATCACCCTGAATGGAAAAGTTATATATTCAATCACGGCAGGAACGAGGTGAGGAACTTTCTAATAAGCAGCGCCATGTTCTGGCTGGAACACTATCATATTGACGGCCTGAGAGTAGATGCGGTGGCGTCAATGATCTATCTTGATTATGCAAGAAATGAAGGCGAATGGATACCGAACATTTACGGCAGCAAGGAAGACCTTGACGCTATCAGTTTTTTAAAGAGACTTAACGAAATGGTCTATACCTTCTATCCCGACGTACAGACCTTCGCGGAGGAATCAACGGCATGGGCCATGGTTTCGCGGCCCGTCTATGTCGGAGGGCTGGGCTTCGGCATGAAGTGGAACATGGGGTGGATGCACGATACATTGAAATATATCTCAAATGAACCTGTTCACAGGAAATACCACCATGATCAGCTCACCTTCAGTATCTGGTACGCCTTCTTTGAGAATTTCGTCCTCCCGCTTTCACACGACGAGGTGACACACGGCAAAGGGGCGCTCCTCGGAAAGATGCCGGGCGATGAGTGGCAGAAATGTGCAAACCTCAGACTATTGTTCGGCTACATGTGGGGGCATCCCGGCAAGAAGCTCCTTTTCATGGGAGGAGAGTTTGCACAGTGGAGGGAGTGGGTACATGAAGAGAGCCTTGAATGGAACGCCCTTGAACATCCTTCTCATCAGGGGGTGCAGAGATGGGTAAAAGACTTAAACAATTTTTACAGGAGCGAACCGGCGCTCTATGAGCTTGATTTTTCGAATGACGGATTTGAATGGATAGACTGTAACGACTGGGAAGAGAGCATTATCAGTTTTATAAGGAAGGGAAAAAATACAAAGGACATCATCCTTGTTGTATGCAACTTCACCCCGGTGCCGCGTTTGAATTACAAGGTGGGCGTCCCCCGCGAAGGTTACTGGAGAGAAATGCTCAACAGCGATGCCGGCATATACTGGGGAAGCAACCTCGGCAACTCCGGCGGCGTTGAAGCCGATGTAGTACCGTCACACGGGAGGGATTTTTCATTGTCGCTGACTCTGCCGCCTCTTGGTGTGGTTTTTCTGAAGAGTGAAGGGTAGCATATTATATCCACAGATTCCGCAGATTGCACAGATCATGATATAATTTTTATTAAAAATCTGTGTTAATCTGTGTAATCTGTGGATTGTTTCTATGTATTTATTTTAGCAATTAATTTAGAGAATGAAACAGCCTGAAAAGATGATCATCTACAACCTGTTCCCACTTCTGGCGGGTAAATTTACCGAATGGGACAGTCATTTGTTGAGGGCATTTGAGATGGGCTTCAATTGGGTATTCGTTAACCCGATCAATTACCCTGGGTTTTCCGGCAGTCTTTATTCTTTAAAGGACTATTTTGATTTCAATCCTCTTCTTGTCGACGGAAATTCAAAGAAAACACCGGGACAGCAGATAAAGGATGCGATAAAGCATGCTGAGAAGCTTGGACTCAGGATGATGATAGACCTTGTGATCAACCACTGTGCTATAGATTCCGAACTTCTCAAAACAAATCCCGGGTGGTTCAAATGGGAATCAAACGGCAAAGTTTCTCATCCTTTTGCCTTTGATAACAGGGGAAAAGTCGTGTGGGGCGACCTCGCAAAATTCGATCACAAGAACACAAAAGATAAAGAAGGACTGTTCAGATATTTTGTTGAGGTAGTAAAATTCCTCCTGCAGCTCGGATTCAAGGGATTCCGCTGCGACGCGGCATACCAGATACCGAAGAGCTTCTGGAGCAGACTTATTTCTGAAATCAGGAAGGAGTCCCCGGATGTATTGTTTTTCGCCGAGACGCTCGGATGCACGCCCGACCAGACAAGAAGGACCGCCTCCGCAGGCTTTGACTACATATTCAACAGCTCCAAGTGGTGGGATTTCAGGAACCAGTGGTTAATGAGACAACTTTCATTCTTGCGCGACATAGTCCCTTCGATAAGCTTTCCTGAAAGCCATGACACGGTCAGGCTATGCGAGGAGCTGAACGGCAATATAGAGGGAATGAAGCAGCGCTACCTGTTTTCAGCCCTCTTCTCCGCCGGGGTAATGATGCCGATCGGATTTGAGTTCGGCTTCCGGAAAAGACTGCATGTAGTAAACACACGACCTGAAGACTGGGAGACAACAAATATTGATTTAACAGAATTCATTAAAAAGGTCAATGCGATAAAGGCCTCACATATCGTCTTCCAGCAGGACGCTCATACTGAAATGCTTTACTACAGCAATCCGAATATTTTGTTCATGTGGAAGGCTGCAGGTGATGTAAACGAGGAATCGCTTATAATCCTGAACAAGGATATTTACAACTATCAGCATTTCTATGCGGAAGATCTCTGGAAGTTTACAGCAATGGAGACACCTCTCAGCGATATCTCTCCGGAATATGCGCTGGATTATATTGACACGCGCTTTTCCTATAACCTAAGACCCGGACAGGGCATCGTGCTGAAGACATCACGTGAGTATATTGAAGATTGATCAGAAGTTTACCTAACTGCTAAAAGTCTACAGCGAACAAACCGATACCTCGACCTTAACTTCTTCCAGTAACTTTTTATAAAAACTGCAAGCCATACAGTATCTTTGCTTTTCTTCCATGGAACCCTGAATATTTCCGTTACATAAAGTCCCTGAAATAGCCCAGCAAACCCTCCCTCCGTTCTTGCCACCGTTTATTCCGTTAAATTGAGTATGTATTGACGTTAAACATACGCCAAATTCCTCAGCGTTCACTCCGCCCGGTTCTCTTCCGCATTTTGTGAACTCCCAGCAATTAGCTTTTCGGGGCATTTCTTTCCTTATCTCCTTTTTAATAAATGTCTTTTGCGTATAATATTGGAAGCTTATGGAATTGCCTCTAAGATATGCAATCCTCTAAGTATATATAATAAAATATGGCGTTGTCAAAAAAAGGGTTGACAAAGGCGGAAAGGAATTAGTACTTTTAATAAATGGTAACTACTGTCAGGCATTTCTTTAAAAAGTATATCATATCCTCATCTGAGAACCCGGAGAAAATATCGGAGCATTCTCTTCAGATCGCTACAGCTGCGCTCCTTGTAGAAATGATGCGGGCTGATTCGGAGATAAAGGATAATGAGAGGAAAGCAGTAGAAAAAAACCTGCAATCCAATTTCGGACTTTCCGAAGAGGAAATAAATGCGATGATAAAATTTGCAGAAGAAGAGATCCGGAAAGCTACAGGTTATTATGAATTTACGTCTCTGATAAATAAGGGTCTGTCACAGGAACACAAGGTTAAGATCATAGAGCACCTGTGGGAAATCGCATTTTCTGATTCCTCGGTGGACAAACACGAAGAGCATATGGTCCGCAAGATCGCCAACCTGATCCACGTTCCCCATAAGGATTTCATCGACGCCAAGCTCAGGGTGCGCAAAAGGATCTTGGGCCATTGACTGTTACTAAAAAAGTAAGTCCTGTCTCATCTTTTTCGATCTTAAATGAGTCAGTCCGGAAACCGGCGGCAGTCAAAAGGTTAACAATCTCATCTTCAGCCCTGTAAATAAGTTTCCAGTTTGCCAGATATTCCTGCCATACCTTATAGGGATTGCCCTTTTTGATATTTGTAAAGAACAGAGTCCCGTTCGGGTGCACGACAAATTTTTTGGTAACCCTGTCAGGCACAAGACCGTGTCTCCCAGAAGTCTTCCCATCTATTGCTGAGGAAGCAGCAGCGGAGAGCAAT
>JAGVGM010000293.1 GCA_020057065.1 Thermodesulfovibrionia bacterium | reverse complement strand
CGTTGATATTTGATGCCATCAGGCAGCTTATGACTCCCCCTGAGCCAAAGCGCACGAAAATTGGGTATTTGAGGGGAAAAGAGGAATGAGAGAAAATGATTGTTTGTTTGACCTTCTGTCTTCTGACCTCTGAAAGTCTGCAATTGACACTGGCACTGAAAACCGACACTTTTTTATGAATATCGAGAAGACGGAGATATGGATAACTATAGGGAGTTAAGAGTTTGTGGAGTTCATTGAGTTCATGGAGTTCATGGAGTTAGGAGGGTTGGGGGTTGAGGAGTTGGGGAGTTTTTTGCTCGACTCTGCACTCTTGATTCTCAACTCGGGAACTCTTTGAGGAATAGGGCAGAGTGAATGTGTATGGGGGGGATGAATGACTAAAATTAATCAGCTTTATAAAAAGTACTTTAATATTGATTCTCCTTTTGCTCACCAAATAAATTTGTGGGAGTGTATTCACGCTAATAATTTTCCTTTATTGCTAAAAGCTCCAACTGGTTCGGGAAAGACGGAAGCCGTTTTAGCTCCGTTTTTATCACAGTTTGTCGCTAATAAGTTTTCCATTGCTCCAAGAATAATCTATGTTTTGCCAATGAGAGTTTTAGTAAACAGTATTGCCAAGAGAATTAAGAAGTATGTTCAAAATATTTCTCCTAGTATTTCCGTTGAGGTTCAACACGGAGATATTCCCAATTCTCCATTTTTTATCGCAGATATAGTTGTTACAACCCTTGACCAGTTTCTTTATGGGTTTGCAAGGGCAAGCGGACAGGTTGGACGACATCTTGATATTCCTGCTGGCTCTATCGCATCTTCCCTTGTAGTTTTTGACGAAGCCCATATGTACAGGGATGGTTTTACTTTCTCAATCATGAGAGCCTTGATGGAAATATTGGATAAGAGTCGCATTCCCTTTGTGTTGATGACTGCAACCATGCCGGAAATCTTGAAAAAGAGTTTGTTTGAGGAAATACATCTATTAAATAATCAAGAATTGACTGGCAATATTTCAATGGATTGTAGCCTTAAAATTAGCATTGAAGACGATCCGTTATATTCAAACGGTGATGTAAATTTACCAGACAAACTACTAAATAAGATAAGTGAACATAAGACTCTCATAATTGTTAACCAGGTTAAAAGAGCGCAGAAGATTTATGAAAATGTTAAAGTCATGCTTGATCTAACAGATGATCAAATCGTCTTGCTTCATTCCCGTTTTACGAAAGTTGATAGGAAGAGCCATGAGGAAAAAGCAATTTCATTAATTCCTCATAAAGAAGATGGGAAAATTGTAATTCCTGAAGGCGTGGGGATAGTTATTTCAACACAAGTGCTTGAAGCAGGTATAGATTTTTCGGCTAGCCTTTTAATTACAGAGCTTGCACCGGCAGATTCATTAATTCAAAGGGCGGGAAGATGCGCAAGATATGAAGGCGAAAGCGGAGAAATGATTGTTTTTCCTGTCGAACAAGAAAACAGAGGGCATTTGCCTTACGAAAGAGAGCATCTATTAAAATCCCTCGAATGGCTAAAAACCAATAAGCAATTTAATATTAAGAATTTTAACGAAGTTTGTTCTTTTGTTGATGATACACTTGATTATCAGGCAAACGATTATGAGGCAAGAGATACCTTAATTGACCTATATGAGTGTGTTTTATATGCTGACAGCGAACCAAGGAATATTCAATTGAGGGATAGCAAACCTGCTACCTTGGTAGTTTTAGATATTCTTAGTAGTGGCAAGGGTAAAAAAGAGCAAAAAATAGAGGAAGTTGTTTTAGAGGGGGATGTAAAAGAAAAGTCTATTAGTGTAGATATTGGTATTGTATGGGGTCTTTTTAAAGATGGGCATATCCAATGGGAGATACAATGGAAAGAATGGAAAGACGAAAAAGGCAAAATACACAAGGTTAAGATTATTGATTTACTGAAAAACAAAAAGACCAAAGATGAAAAAGACACACGAATTGGACCATTCAGAACTTATATCATAGAAAGCAACAACTATAAAAAGGATAAGGGGATTGATCCGGATGTCAGCTTTATTATTTAGTGCTCCAGAAGAATATTATTTAGACCATATTTCAAGATGCGAAAAAAAGTTTGAGCTTATTTTCCCGATATTCAATTCCACAATAACAAGGTTATTTGATATATCTATGGAGCAGGTAACTTTAAAAGAATTTTTTCTGAAGATGATTTTATTTCACGATCTTGGAAAGCTTACAAAAAGATGGCAAGAAAGGCTGGGTACTGGCAATAAGTTGCCATCTCATTCAACACTTGGCGCTGCTTATCTTTGGAAAACCTTACCGGCTGGGATCAGGGAGCCTGTAAGCTTTGCTGTTGCCATTCATCATACTGACAAAGGATTGCTTGGCGATAATATAGAAAAGCCTGATGTTCAGGCAATAGTGGACGGGATAACCGATAACAACGGAAATATTAATTGGCATGATAAAGTTAATAATTTAGAAGATCATTACTTCCCTAAGGAAGCCAGTGAGACAAATGTTATTTCCTTAAAAGAAATGGCAAGAGGTCTTAGGTTTTGGGCTAAAGCTTGTCCTTTTCTTGATCAACATCAAAGAAGGCTTCAAGCGTCATTTGTTCACCACATATTAAAACTGTGCGATATTTCTGCGGCGACAGAGAGGAAAGAATATAAAAAGAAAGATGAACAGGATTACTACGGCGGATGGCTTATGGTTGAGAACATAAAGAATTATGTTGATGCGATAAGTGAGAGGGTAAAGCCATGAGCATAACCCTTTATACCCCTGCAACAGGTTTCCCGGATTTAGAAGCTAAGATTGCCTATGGTTTGGCAAGGGTGGGGATAGAGGCATTTGGAATGGAAAAGGTAGCTATGCATGATGAGGGCGGATTCTATAGAATTGTTATTGATATTGATGAGAATGAATCGGGTAAGCTTGATAAAACCTTCAATCTGCTTTGCCGAAGGTTGCTTTCCTCATCATACATTCCCTTTAACACTCCTGGAATAGCTGGAAGAAGTGCTGAAAGCATAAGCGTTTCACAAGACGAAATATTCTCACTGGACAGTTATAAATCAATTATATTTAGTGCTGAAAATAGAAGGACAGAAAATATTTGCAGGCATGGAAATAGCTTTATAGGAAATATCATTGGCATTACAGTAGCTACTTCATATCACCATAAACGAGATGGGATTGATACCTCCATTCAACAGAATGTTCCAAGAAGACCGACAAATCCAAAGAATGTATGCAAGGTTTGTGCTTTACTTTCGTTGTTCGGAACTTGGTATGCGTCTTTTATTTTCAATATTGCGGATAGAGAGGTTATAGCTATTCCAATCCCTAAAGGCAAAGTTAACGGCATTAAACTGCAAGAGATTTACACCTTGCAGCATCAAATAAGAAAAAACTGGATTAATCAAGAAATTCCTCAAGTGATAATCCCTTTGATATTTCTCTCCAAGATACCTTCTTCAGCAGATATCTTGGAAGGCTTTGACTTATTCATTGCGGTGTTCAGCCGCCAACAAGGTTACCACGTTGACGGCCTTTTCTTGGTACCGGTAGAACATTATTTAGACTTTATACGGCAGACACCTTATAACATTGCAACAATAGATAATATGCTCAGGCGAGGAGCATATAGTGCTTTGCAGGAACTAAATAAGGCTATTTATAATCAGGACAAGACTTCTCTTCCAATATTTGCTCGTCTTTATGTTCAAGAAACATCAACAAACAATTTTACAAATCTTTTATATACTGAAACGAGAAAATACCTATTAAGGGAGGTGGCTATGATAAGTTCTGAGATTATTGAGAATTCTGCTTTAGGGAGTCTTGCACGAACATTGAGATACTTTATCAGAGAAAAGAAATATGGTTATGCCGATGATATTAGAAATGCAAGAAAAGAATCAAAGGTCTTTGAATCAACGGTCGCAAAAATGTTGAGAGAAGGGCGATTGCGACTTGAACAAAAAAAGATGATTCACCTTCCTACAGATGAGGAAATGAAGGAAGTATTTAGGATGGCTAATGCGGATTTTGAAGATACAAAAACAGCCCTTGTAATACTTGCTTTTTCGTTTGCGCCGAGGGCAGAAGAAGAGACTAACGAAATCATTGAGGAGGTGCAAAATGCTTAAGTTTGTAACGTTCGCAGTAAAGACTCAATTAAATGTTCATGACCTTAATAACGAGGCGGTGGCAGGTAATGTGACAGATATAAGAATTATGGAATTTCTTAATGAAAATGGCGAGAGACAGGAGGCACCAGCGGTATCAGGAAGGATGCTTAAACACTGGCATTATGAGGGGATGAGACATTTAATAGTAAATGGTACATATTCCTCAGTCCAGTTATGTGCGGGTTGTAAGGTGGGAGAACCGATAAGACCAGGTACTATTAATAACGGGAATTTATCACAGGACCCAGGGATAAGTGAGGCGGATGCCATTAAAAATTGTGCAGTTTGTGATAGCCATGGCTATTTAATTGCAAAACCTGAAGCCACAGCTGGTGAAGGTGGAGTTTCTGCAAGAAGAACTTCAAGGGCGATGTTCTCATGGCTAATGCCAGTGTTAGAAATCGATACGACCTCTAAACAGGTCATTCATAACAGGGTTTCGTTAGATCCGAAGACTATGATGCCTTTTAATAAATCCTATGCCTCTGGTATCTATGCCTTTGTCTCGGCTCTTGATGTAGACAGAGTTGGACTTGTTGAGATAAATCTCGGAGGCACAAATCCCTTTGCTGTTAATGACAATGATCGGAAGGCCAGAATAAAAGTTGCTATTGAGGCATATCGTTTCATGCTGTCTGGTCAGATAGGGGCAAGTCTTTCTCATGCCGTTCCTCATGGGAATCCAATAGAAATACTTGTTGCATATTCTGAAACTGGACCACTGCCTTTTCCTGTTTCACCGATGTATTCAGATTATATTTCCAAAACGGCAGGGCTAATGCCACAAAATACACCGCTCCTTTACTGGGGAGATGCAACACCAGCAGGGGTTACAAAGAAAAACGTAATTGACGACATATTTAAAGAGCTTTTAAACAAAGTGGGTTAACAGTGAAGGCTTTAGTTTTTGATATAGTGCTAAATTCCCTCTATTCGATCAGGATTCCATTTACATGGCAATCTGCTCTGACATATCCTGTATTGCCACCTTCTGCTGTTATAGGAATGCTTGCCAATGCCTTGCAGCGGCATAAAAATGATAAGCATCCTTTAAAATATCTCGACCTGATTGAAAATGAGTTATTGTGGGCAGGCTCAAGGCTTTTAACCCCGTGTATTATAAAAAGCTATACAACCTCGGCTATCGTCAAATGGGAAGATATTCTTGGCGGTAAATTTACTAACGCCCTCGGAAGACAATACGCCTATTCCAAGAAATTACAAATAGCTGCAATCTTCAAGAGTGACACACTTATAAATAATGTTGCAGAGGCCCTTAAAACGTCTCCTCTAACCTGTGGTGATAGCGAATCTCCTATTTCCTTAGATGACGAAGTCATGATAAAAAATGTCGTTGATATAAAAGACGAAAGTATTCAAACAGAGTATCCTATTCCTTTTACTAAAGATACAAAATTTGAAGACGGGAACGGGCAGGTTTACTTAATGCATGAAAGATGTAAAAAGAGCGGTAATAGTTTCCCATTGGTGAGCTATATGGTTCCTGTCAGGGAAGAACAGAAAATATTAACTCCATCAGCGCTTACAGTCAGGGTATCGAATGAAAGAGTTCTTGAGATAAAAGGGATAGGGAATATTTTATCAATGAGATGAAAGTGAAATCTTTGATTTTCAATTTCACATGCGATGAATCTGTAAAAGGGACTGCTGATAAGCTCAGGGGATTTTTTGCAGATAAGTTCGGAGAATTCACGCTTATACACCAACATCTTAATAACAACAAACTTCTCTATAAGGTCCCGCTGATACAATACAAAATATTCGACGGGAAACCCTTTGTTCTTGGAATTAATGAGGGAGCTGATGTTCTACAAAAAATCCATGATGATATTGAGTATTTAAAGATTGGTCGTTCGGAATACCAAATAAAAGAAAAAAATATCGTACTCAAAACGGATTATTTTGGATATGCTGACAACCATCTCCCCTATTCCTTCCTCACCCCCTGGCTTGCCCTGAACGAAAAAAACTACGAAAAATATAATAGGCTTGGGAGTTGGACGAAAAAGAAAGAGCTTTTGGAAAAGATTCTCATAGGCAATATTATCTCAATGTCAAAGAGTCTTGGATACACTGTTCCGTCACCAATTAAGGCAAACATTGACAAATTAAAAGAGGTCAAAACCAAACTCAAATCCACCCCCATGCTTGGCTTCCTCGGCACTTTCTCGGTGAATTTTGAAATCCCGGATTACTGGGGCATAGGGAAGTCGGTGTCGAGGGGGTTTGGGACGATTATAAAGGCAGACAAACAGAAAACAGAAAATCAGATAACAGACAAGGCGCTGCCACTGACCGCCGACACTGACACCGAATCTTTAACCGACACGGAAAACCGACACCGGCACGTAAATATTAAATGATTGACCGGGTGTTTCACTTATGATACACTTATAAAAAACTTTGGGAAAGGAAATTGCTATGCCATCAAAAAACCCCCGAATTAATGTTGTTCTTGATAATCCATTGTACGATAATATCCGGCTCTTGGCTGAGAAGGATGGAGTGTCATTGTCAGCGAAGGTAAAGGACTTAATCAGGGAAGCAATGGAAATTCAGGAAGATATTCTCCTGGCTGAATTAGCAGAAAAGAGAGATGCCACGCTGGATGAATCTATCGCTCTTGCTCATGATGAAACATGGTCTTAGGGACTTTATAAGAAACTATGGCTTATGAACTCGCCTATCATCCTGATGTTAAAAAGGTTGATCTGCCCAAAATTGGTGCAAAAAACAAGGCAATGATCAAAACAGCGATTGAAAAGCGCCTTTCCATTCATCCGGAAATTTATGGCAGTCCTTTACGGAGAACACTCAAAGGCTATTGGAAGTTAAGAGTGGGTGAATATCGTATTGTTTATAAGATATCAAGCAATAAAATTTATATTCTTGGCATAATCAATCGTAGAGATGTTTATCCAAAAGTTGAAAAAAGGCATAAAAAGGAAAGTGATTAATGTTGACAGACATACAGACAATCAGACGGGAAAACAACAGGCAAACAGACCTCAGACGCAGAGATAACAGAGAACAGATACTTTGACAACAAGAACACAGACTAAAAGCAAACGGGCAACAGAATGAATAAACATAATTTTAGGAAACTAAAGGTCTATCAAAAGGCAATTGAGTTTGCAGTAGAGATTTATAAACTTAGCAAGACATTCCCTGGGGAAGAATTATATGGTTTGACGAGCCAGATAAGGCGGGCGGCAACCTCTATTTCACTTAATATTGCTGAGGGGAGCGGTAATAATTCTGAGAAGGAGTTCAAAAGGTTTCTTGAAATTGCGTTAAGGTCGGCTTATGAAGTGATGGCTTGCCTTGAGATAGCATTGAAACTGATATATTTTGAAAAGAAAGATTTTGACAGATTAATTTCAGAAGCAGATGAAATCGCAGCTATGATTAGTGGTTTTTCTAAAAGTCTATAGTCTGTAATCTGCTATCTGTAGTCTGTCTTCTGCCATCTGTAGTCTGTCTTCTGTAGTCTGTAGTCTGTCTTCTGTAGTCTGTCTTCTGTAATCTGACGGTAATATGCAACTCGTAATAAACACATACGGATCAT
>JAGVGM010000111.1 GCA_020057065.1 Thermodesulfovibrionia bacterium | reverse complement strand
ATGGCAGAGGGATGAAAAAGCATATAGAACAATTTCTTGACTATCTAAAAGCGGAACGCGGGGTATCTCCTCATACACTGAAAGCATATGCCGGGGACTTGCAGGAATTCCATCAATTTTTAAAAAAGACCCCAAAAGATATTGATAATCTTGACATCAGGAGTTTTCTTGCAGCACTGCATCATAAAAAACTGAAAAAGACCTCCATAGCGAGAAAGCTTGCAACGATCAGATCTTTTTTCAAATACCTTCACAGGGAAGGACATGTGCTTAAAAATCCCGCCAGGCTGGTATCTACTCCAAAAGTTCCAAAGCCTCTTCCAAAGTTTCTGACCGTAGATGAAGCCTTTTGTCTAATGGAAAGCCCTGAGGGTGATGCCTTCAGGCCGGTAAGGGACAAGGCGATGCTTGAGCTTCTCTACTCCTCAGGGTTGAGAGTATCTGAACTGACTTCACTCGATATAAGTGATCTTGACATTAAAGAGTCCCTTGTCCGGGTAAAAGGGAAAGGTATGAAAGAGCGTATACTGCCCATTGGGTTAAAAGCAATGGTGGCAATTCAAAACTATCTGACCGAAAGAATTTCACTAAAGAAAAAATCTCATGCGTTGTTTCTGAATAATCGGGGCGGCAGGTTGACTCAGAGAAGTGTCAGGCGTATAGTATTATACTATAGCCGGATGGTTAATCTTAAAAGTGATCTCAGCCCTCACACTTTAAGACATACTTTTGCAACACATTTGCTCCACGAAGGTGCGGATCTGAGGTCCATACAGGAACTTTTAGGACATTCGTCCCTTTCAACAACCCAGAAATATACACATGTGGATATCAGGCATCTTATGGAAGTTTACGATAAGGCTCATCCCATGTCGAAAAAGAGTGAAGAGTGATAAGTCAGGAGTTAAGAGTTAACAATTCTGCGTAGGGGCGGGTTTCAAACCCGCCCGTACATAATTTAGGAGCAAATCATGTTTCATGGAACAACAGTGCTTTGTGTAAGAAAAGACGGAAAAGTCGCCATAGGCGGAGACGGTCAGGTAACCCTGGGCCAAACCGTGATGAAGCATAATGCAAAAAAGATCAGGAAAATGTATAACAACAATATTCTTGCAGGGTTCGCCGGAGCAACAGCAGATGCTTTTACCCTCTTTGAAAAATTTGAGGGCAAACTTGAGACCTACAGAGGTAATATAACAAGGGCTGCAGTTGAACTTGCAAAGGATTGGCGGACGGATAAGATCCTGAGACGCCTTGAAGCTCTTCTGATTATTGCAGACAAAGAACATTCTTTTATAATATCCGGCAATGGAGATGTTATCGAGCCCGAGGACGGAATATCCGCTATCGGCTCCGGAGGACCCTATGCGCATGCAGCAGCAAAAGCGCTTATTGAACACACTCAATTGGAACCTAAAAAAGTTGTTGAAGAAGCAATGAAGATAGCATCAAAGATATGCATTTATACTAATGATTCAATCAGCATCGAGGAAATAAATGAATAACCTGACGCCGAAAAAGATAGTGGAAGAACTTGACAAGTATATCATTGGTCAAAATAAAGCAAAAAAAGCCGTGGCAATAGCTCTCAGAAACAGATGGAGGAGGCAGCTTTTGTCAGATGAACTGAGGGATGAGGTATTACCCAAAAACATCCTTATGATCGGACCGACAGGCGTAGGCAAAACAGAGATTGCAAGGAGATTATCAAAGCTTGCTCAGGCGCCATTTATCAAAGTCGAAGCTTCAAAATTTACAGAGGTTGGTTATGTGGGCAGGGATGTTGAATCAATGGTAAGAGACCTGACAGGACTGGCCCTTAATATGGTTAAGACAGAGCATATGGAAAAGGTACAGGAAAAAGCACAGGTGCTTGCCGAAGAGAAAATCCTTAACCTCTTATTACCCCCGCCAAGATCCCAGAAAAAAACTGCTTTGGCTGAGGCGCCGGAAGCGGAAGCGGAAGAGAAAAAAAATTACAATGAAACCCGTGAAAAACTGCGCTCTCAATTAAGAGAAGGGCAACTTGATAACAGATATATTGACCTCGAAGTCCGTGAAAAAGTTGTCCCTTTCGGCATTGTCTCAAATATCGGCATGGATGAAATTGAGATGAACTTAAAAGAGATGCTCGGCAATTTTCTGCCCGAGAAGGCGAAAAGGAAAAAAGTTAAAGTCCCGGAAGCGATGCAGATAATTCAGCAGGAAGAGGTAAATAAACTTATTGATATGGATAAAGTCGTCAGGGAGGCTATTGAGCGTACCGAACAGAACGGAATAATCTTCATTGACGAGATAGACAAGATAGCATCCAGAGGCTCAACTCACGGCCCTGACGTATCAAGAGAAGGTGTACAACGGGACCTTCTTCCCATAGTTGAAGGGTCTACGGTCTCAACAAAGCACGGGCCTGTGAAAACCGACCATATACTTTTTATCGCAGCAGGAGCATTTAATGTGTCAAAACCTTCTGACCTGATACCGGAATTACAGGGAAGATTCCCGATAAGGGCTGAGCTTGACGCACTTGGCAAAGATGAATTCATCAGGATATTGAAGGAACCCAGGAACGCTTTGATTAAGCAGTATGTTGCCCTTATTGAAACAGAAGGGGTAAAATTAAAATTTACAAATGACTCAATAGAAGAGATCGCTTCTTTAGCAGCAATGGTCAATGAGAGAACTGAAAATATAGGTGCAAGACGACTCCATACCATTCTTGAGAAATTACTTGAAGAAATATCATTTAATGCTCCTGATATAAAAGATAAAGAACTTGATATAAACGCAAAATATGTTGCAGATAAATTAAGCGATATAATCAAGGACGAAGATCTGAGCAGATATATTTTATAAGATATAAGAAGCTGGCATTGCCCCTCTTCTTTATTTCAGTTAAAAATGTTGGGGCTTCGAGTAAGAGAATGGGTTGATTTCTGTCTCCCCCGTTGGCAAAGGGGGATGAAGGGGGATTTTTCCAATAACTATTTTAATAAATCTCCCCTGGCCCCTCTTTTCAAAGAGGGGTTTTAAAATACCAACTTTTTTGTCGCACACCCCCATTCTCAGATAGATATTGTTAAATCAATGAGTAATTTAGTAAAATATATTATTGCTCGATAAGATTACCTTATGACATCTGATTAATATGCCTTATAAATCCAAGATAAACGGTTATTTGCAGCAGAAAAACGATCAATATCGTCAGTTTATTGAACTTTCACCAATTGCAATCGGAGCAATGGCCCATGAAAATATACTATTTTTAAACAGCGCCGGGGCAAATCTTTTTGGCGCAGTAAATCCCGAACAGATTATCGGAAGACCCTTTATTGATTTCCTGCATCCAGACCATCAGGATATCGTCAGGAAACAATTCCATAGCCTCATAAATGAAGGCAGTGAATTTCAACCGTTAGAAACAAAACTTCTCCGTTTAGATAAAACTGAACTCGACGTTGAGTTGATGGCAACCCAATTTATCAACGATAAAAAACCGGCTGTTCAATTTACTCTGTACAACATAACAAAACGTAAAAAATTAGAGTCTGAACTATTTCAGTCTAAACATGACTGGGAAAGCACCTTCCACGCAATTACAGATATAATCACACTGCATGATAAGGATTTCAATATCATTTACGCTAACAAGGCTGCCCAAAAAACACTTAATCTTCCCATAATAAACACTGATACAGTAAAAAAATGTTTCAGATACTATCACGGAACAAAATGCCCTCCGGACGGTTGTCCAAGCTGTAACTGTCTCATAACAGAAGCTCCGGCAACTTTTGAATTATTTGAGCCTCATTTAAAGATGCATATTGAGATACGTTCAATGCCGCGCTTTGACAGGGAGAATAAGTTGATCGGTTTAATTCATATAGCAAGAGACATAACTGAGCGCCAGCGAGTGGAAGAAGAGCTCAAAAAAGCCAAAAGCGAACTCGAGAGGAGGGTAGAAGAACGCACATCCGAACTGAAAAAGATCAATGAGCTGCTTAAAGAAGAAATTGTTGAGCGTAAAATTGCTGTTGAGGCCCTTCAAAAAAGTGACTTTAAGTACCGCAACCTTTCTCAGGAATTTAATACCCTGCTTAATTGTATCCCTGATAATCTGCTTCTACTTTCTTCCGACCTGAAAATAATATGGTACAACAAGGCTGCATCATCTGCATTTGGGAAGCATGAATCTGAACCTGCCGGGCAGTATTGTTATAGTTTATGTTGCAATAGTATTTCCCCTTGCAACAACTGCCCGACATTGAAAAGTTTTATCTCAGGGATTGAGGAGACCTCCGAAATATCAACTCCTGAAGGCAAGATCTGGGATATAAGGGCCTTCCCGATCAAGGATGACTACGGAAAAGTAAAAAACGTTATTGAATTGGCGAGAGATGTAACTGAAAAAGTTAATCTGCAGGCAGGCGCAATGCGTTCAAGGCATCTCGCTTCCCTCGGCGAACTTGCCGCCGGTGTGGCCCACGAGATCAATAATCCTGTAAACAATATTGTCAATTACGCCCAACTCATTATAGATGAATTCGAAAAAGAACAGAAGGATGCTGACCTGGCCCAACGAATTATCAAAGACGGGGACCGGATTGCCACCATAGTCAGAAGCCTCTTATCCTTTGCCAGAATCAGAAAAGAAGAAAAAAATTATATATATCTCCATGAGATATTTTCTGATACTCTCTCTCTTACTTCAGCACAAATTCGAAAAGACGGTATACATTTAAAGGTAAATATTCCTTCAAGTTTTTGCAAAGTGCCTGTACATCCTCAACAGATTCAGCAGGTATTCCTTAATATTATAAGCAATGCACGTTATGCCCTGAATCAGAAATATCCAGGAACACACGAAAATAAAATTCTTGAGATCACTTGTGAAAAAGTGGTCATCAACAACTATCCTTTTGCCCGTATCGCATTTCACGACCGGGGCACAGGTATATCCTCAAACATTGTGGATAAAGTAATAAATCCCTTTTTCTCCACAAAAGCCAATCGGATGGGGACAGGTTTAGGGTTAAGCATCAGCCATGGCATCATTACAGAACATGGCGGAAAATTGATAATCAACAGTATCGAAGGTGAATATACCAAAATAATAATTGATCTGCCGACATCAATAATGGAAACAGAATGAACGCAAAAATTTTAATAATCGACGACGAAGAAGGCATAAGATTCACTTTTAATAAATTCCTGTCAGCAAGAGATTATGAAGTCAGCACCGCAAAAGACTTTGACGAGGCAATAAAATACATTTCTGAAAAGGATTTTGATGTGATTTTTGCAGACATTATATTAAGAGGGAAGACCGGCATAGATATTTTACGCGAAATAAAGAACAAGAAATTAAATTGTCCGGTAATAATGATCACAGGATACCCGAATATTGAGACCGCCTCAGAAGCCATCCGTCTCGGCGCCTTTGACTATATTCCAAAGCCTATACAAAAGGATGTTCTTTTTCATGCTGTTGACGTCGCTCTGCAGCACAAAGCAGTTATAAATGAAAAAGAAAAATATCGTTCAAACCTTGAAGCGATTTTCAGCAGCGTAAGGGATGCCATTATCAGCGTAGATAAGGATTTACTGATTCTTGAGGTCAATCAGGCAGCTCAGAATATCTGCGGATTGACCCGTGAAGGGATCGGCAAAGGCTTCAATTTATTCCAGACCAGATGCAAAAGGGACTGTCTTCAGTCTCTTAAAGAAACAATCAATACAAAGCAATCCGTCGAAATAAATAATCTTGAATGTCAACTACAGGGCCGTCCCGAACAGGTTGTGTCACTCACAACATCCCCTCTTTTAAACCGGCACAGTGAATTAGCCGGCGCAATTATGGTCGTCAGGGATGAGACCCGTCTTACCAACCTTGAAAGAGAACTCAATGAGCGTCAGAACTTCCATAGAATAATAGGAAAGAGCAATAAAATGCAGGAAATATATTCTCTTATTGAGCTGTTATCTAATGTTGAAACAACTGTTTTAATTACCGGTGAAAGCGGAACAGGCAAGGAATTAATCGCAGAGGCGCTTCATTATAAAGGCAACCGATGCCTGAATCCGATAGTCAAAGTAAACTGTTCTGCTTTATCAGAGAACCTTCTTGAGAGCGAATTGTTCGGACATATCAGGGGTTCTTTTACCGGTGCGATCAAGGATAAGACCGGCCGCTTTCAAACAGCAGATAAAGGAACTATTTTTTTAGATGAGATTGCCGATATCTCTCCCAAAATACAGATAAAACTTTTAAGGGTTCTACAGGAGAAGGAGTTTGAGAGAGTTGGAGATTCAACTACAATAAAGGTGGATGTTCGTGTCATAACTGCAACCAATCAGGACCTTTCAAAAAAGGTCAAACGCGGTGAGTTCCGTGAGGATCTGTACTACAGACTCAATGTAATGAGAATTCCCATCCCTCCCCTTAGAGAACGCCGTGATGATATACCATTGCTAATTGAACACTTTATAAATAAATTCAACAACAAGTTCAATAAAAAAATTAAGACGATATCTGCAGATGTGGAGAAACTTTTCATGGAATATTCCTGGCCCGGCAATGTCAGAGAACTGGAACACACGGTTGAGCATGGATTCATTCTGTGCAAGCAGTCTGCTATAACTCCTGAACATCTGCCTTTTGAATTAAAAACCATTGCGATACAACCCTCCCTCTCTCATAATAACGGCGAGATTGATAATCCGCAGATAATCCTTCAGGCTCTTGAACGGACTGACTGGAACAAGGTCAAAGCTGCTCAACTGTTAGGGATCAGCAGACGAACGATCTATCGTAAGATCAAAGAGTATAATATCATTAAATAACTGCCTGCCAAAGTGCGCCATGTCACACTACAGTGACATAGCGCACATGTGTAACACAGCTTAACTGCTTACCTACTCCGTCACAACCAATTAATTTAAAAACATTTCAAGAACCTTAAGCATTGCTGCTTTTCTGGCATATGTTTTGCAATAACTATATATATTGAAAGGAGAACTATGTTGACTTCGATTTCCAAAAAGAGACTCTGCCCTTTTCTTCTGGAACCATTTGATAATTGCTATTGTGTCAAAATGGACAGTCAGGACATAGAAAGAGCCGTAAATCTTTGCAGTAATAATTTTAATATCTGCGAGATATACAGAAAAAAGAATGGAAATGGAAACGGTAAGGATAAAGGAAACGCTAAACAAAAGATTTTAGATATTTCGGTAACTGAGTAATTAATAAACAGGTAAGTTTTATCCTTTTTGTTAGAAAAATAAACTTTCAAAGGCGCTAAAATGAACGACTATCTAACCGTAACAAAAAAACTATTTATTAACACAGCAAAATTCATTATTTTAATTGTTGCCTTTTTTATTGCAAGTATATTATCAGCTCATGCAATGCCTTCATTGCAATTGTCCGATGGTTCTACGACAATATTGATTGTAGATGAAGGCCCTGGTGATGCACTTTCTGGTATTATCGGTGGAGTAGGATATCTGGGCTCTGTAGGCGTTTTCAATCTTACCGTAACAACAGGTTTTGTAACCCCGTTAATTGGCACATCTGAGCTGCCGATGCTAAATCTTAATTCAGTTGGTGTAAGCAGTTCAGGAAGCGGAGGCACACTTACAATAATGTTTACTGAAACCGGCTTTGGATCAATAGCGGCGCCTCTCTTTGAAACGACGGTTGGTGGTACAAACCGCGGCGCTGTCAGTTTCAATACTTATGTTGATAACACCAATACAGCATTCGGCACCGGTACTCTTATTGGAAATCTGGGAGCTGCCAGTTCCGGCGCTTTCAGCGGTTCAACTTCGGCCATATTTAATCCTTCAGACCCTTTCTCAATGACTGCTGTTGCAACAATAACTCATGGCAGCGGCAAAAAAGCAAGTAGTTTCGGCTTGAGTGTAAATGTTGCTCCTGAACCTATCAGTTACGCTCTTTTTATTATTGGGGGAGCACTATTAGGTGGCAGACATTATTTAACGAGAAAAAAACAAAAAGTTCTTTAACTGTATATGAATAAATAAATAAAAAAGCCCGGATTAACCGGGCTTTTTTATAGTAAAGTTTTTCCTTCCATATCAGATGCAGACATCCCAAAACAAGATAAAACAGTAGGGGCAATATCCATAAGATTTGGGGTAGGATTGTTTGTTTTAAAATTGGAAAAAAAGATGCCAGCAACAATGGATGGATCCACAATATGATCTCCGCTCCATTTCTTTAAGTTATCCGAGAACACCTCTTCCGGCGAACCACCCACAGCCGTTTGCCATGATGCCCTGAAACCCTCCTGAAATCCAACGATAATATCAGGGGACTTATCAGCCTCGCCTCCGGAATATATATCACTGTTTTTATAGACCTTCTTTACAGCTCTTTGACCATCTTTGGGGTCTGTTAATTTAGTAAGTTCATCAGCGATCCGGTCTGCAAAAGACACCGCATCAGAACCTTTTTCAACAACTCCATTTCTCTCTCTTCCTCTTATATTTAAATAAATGCTGCCGAAACCAAGGGCATAAGCCTTTGTATTTTTCCAGTCAACATACTGAAAAAGACCCCCGCCGTCTTTGTCATCAGGGGAAGCTTTCCGGGTAAGTGTCATAAGTCCGTTTTGTACCAGCCAGGAATTAATATGCACAGCCCTTCTAAAGGTACTGAACCCATGATCCGAAAAGACCATAAGCACTGTTTTACTGTCGATCTGTCCGATTACTTCTCCAAGAACCTTATCCATCCTGCGATAATAATCATCAATAACATGGCCGTATTTTTCAGCGTACATTTTATTATAAAGAGGGTGCAAAGGATCCCTGGTAACCCAGAAAATATGCTGTATCCTGTCAATAGAAAAAAAAGTTGCAGCCAGCAACCCTTCCTTAAATTTATTAAATTCATGCCAGAGCATTTTCTCCTGCTCATAAATTACTTCATCACACATAGTTATAAAAGCCTCTTCATCTATTCTCCCTTCCTCAAGGGCCTTGGTATCCTCAGGCATACCCTGCGTATAAAAATATCCCAGATTATCTGCAAGCTCTTTTATATAATCATCAGGGCTTGAAATTACAAACGCCGGATCTTTAGGATTTACCTGTACCGCTGTCATATACAGTTCAAAGTCCGGTTCAATCCTGTTCAAATAGAACTTAACAATTCCTGATGTTGTCTTCATCATTCCAAGCTTAAACTTAATATCAATCCACTCACTCCATTGAGCATTGTTTACTATGAGTTTCTTGCCATCCAAATTAATTTCTACCCTTTCATTACCGGGAAATATCTTTATTGCCATATCCGTCATTGCAATCTCTCTGGACATTAATTTTGTAATATTAGGGCCAAAAACTTGAGTCTTGATCATGTCCTCTTTTATCTGAACTTTTATAACTTTTTCATAACCTTCTGCATTTTTTGGAATATCCCTTGAAGTATAAAAAGCATATTTTCCAAGCCCCCCTTTGATATCCGGGACCCCAAGCCCTGCAAATAATTTTGTCTGATTCTGTTTCGGCTGAAATGTCATGGGCCATTTTAAGACAGTTGAGGGGATATTATGAGCAGAGGTATGGTCCCAAAAAGCATTTCCATGCATAACAGGCAAAAACATCGCTTCTCTCTTTGCAAAAACATTCTTGGGATTAACTTTCAGTATAGCCAGTTCAGGCATATAATCAGTCACCCTCCGGTTTAAAAAATCAAATATGCCGTGATATCCCGGATTGTTGCCTGTAGCAATAGAGGCCCAGGCTACAGGGCTCTGGGCAGGATTACTGGTTGCTAATGGAAAATAATTACCCATCTGGCTAAGCTTGGAAAAATTTGGCAATGCGCCCTTCCCCATTAAATGACTTACTATCATGGGGTCCAGACCATCCATTCCAAGAAGAATTACCTTGCTGTATTTAGATGCTCCGACTACTTTTGCTGTACTTTCACTTGTCATTTAGGTACCTCGTATGTTGTCTTTTAGATTTTATTAGCAAAAATGAGTTAAAATAGAGTGTAAATTATTTTTAGTAATAATGAAACAATATAAATCAACTTGACAATAAAATTTTAGATTTAATATTGTAAATATTATATTCTTATAAGATTATAATATATTAAACATATTAGGGGGAAGTGATTATGAGCCGTATTTTATTTATAGCGCACATCGACAGGACCATGCTGTTAAGCGGAGGATTTGTAACTTTTGGCCCAATGTGGCTATCTGCGGTCCTGAAACAGCATGGACATCAATGTGACATTGCAGGCATAAACTATAAAGAAGTTGAAAAAACTTTTCAGGAATTTAAACCTGATATAGTTGCATATACAACATTCAGCGGCGGTCACAAAACGTATTTGGACTGGAACAGACAGCTTAAGAGTAAATATAAATTCTATTCCATGTTCGGCGGCCCGCATACTACTTTCTCCCCAGAGATGGTTGAAGAAGACGGAGTAGATGCAGTCTGCAGAGGAGAAGGATTTGATGCAATGCTCGAGTTTGTAAACAAACTCGAAAAAGGTGAGGATATAACAAATGTTAAGAACTGGTGGGTAAAAGTCGACGGGAAAATTTACAAGAATGAACAACGGCCCCTTATCAAAAATCTTGATATTCTTCCCCCTCCGGACAGAAGCCTCTATAACAGATACAAAGATTATCAGCTGGCAAGAACAGCAACAGTAATGACAAGTCAGGGCTGCCCGTTTAATTGCACTTACTGTCATAACCATCAATTGCACAAGATGAGACTAAAGGGGGATCCTATTTTCCGTCAGAGAAGTGTGGATCATGTCATTAATGAATTAAAGGAATTAAAGAGAGACTACCCGAAAATCGAATATCTTATATTCAGGGATGAAATTCTCACAGTAAATAAAAAATGGATAAAGGAATTTTCAGAGAAATATCCCAAAGAGATAGGTATCCCGTTTTACTGTCTCATGAGACCCGAGATTATTAATGCGGAAGTGATTGACGATCTGATAAAATCCGGCCTCTATTACATTGGAATTGGGATAGAGTCCGGGAATGACTTCATAAGAAATAAGGTGTTAAACAGGAAAATGAGCAAGGAGCAAATTATAAAAGGACTTAAGATATTAAGTGACAAAAATGTAAAGTTTTCCTTGTATAATATTATTGGTGCACCTCATGAAACCATTGAAACCGCTATGGAAACATGGGCGTTAACTGTCCAATGCAAACCGACTTTTTGCGACGCCTTTCTGCTTACCCCTTATCCGAAAACAGAAATATACGACTATTCAGTGGCAAACGGCTTTTTTGATCCAAGCATTCAATATCCTGAGTCTTACCATGAGAGGATAATTCTCACCTTGAAAGACAGGAGGCAATTAGAAAATTTCATGCACCTTCTTGGGATTGCTGTAGAATTTCCATCGCTGATGCCTTTAATTAAGAATGTCTTAATAAAACTTCCACTACGTCCTGTCTATAACAGGATCAGAAAGTTCTGGAAAGGGTATGTTTACAGATACCGGATATATCCGTATAAAGTTTCTGCCATTGAGAGTGTCAGAATAATCTATAACGAACTCTTTGTTTCTAAGGTATAACCTAACATATGCTGATTTCCGTAGTTATCCCTTTGCATAATGAAGAAGAGAATATTGACGAGCTTTATCATGCCCTTAAATCCGTAATGGATGCACAGAGCTACGATTATGAACTCCTCTTTATT
>JAGVGM010000177.1 GCA_020057065.1 Thermodesulfovibrionia bacterium | reverse complement strand
GCCAGCAGCGGGAACATGATCTCGTGATGTCCGGTCAATGCGTATGATCTGCCGCCTGAGAGGACGGGGCGTCTCAGGACATTTTCCCGCGCCCTGTAATGCTGGATAAAATCCATATTGACCGTAGTAAAATCTTTCACATCGTATTTAAGATTCCTTGTAACGGCAACCGCCTTTAAAAATACCTCCGGCATGATTACCGCAGAACCGAGATTGATATAAACGCCTCCCTTGAGGTCCGAAACAACCGATGAAAAGAGCCTGAAATCCCTCAGGCTTCCTTCGCCTATTGATCTGCCGTCCGCCGCGGGATGCATATGGATGATATCCGTTCCCAACGCAACATGAACCGTTGCAGGAATATTCAATTGTGATGCGGCCGAGAGAATGCTCAACCCCTTGTAATTTGCCTTACTCTTTAGAATATACTCACCGACCGACTTGCCAATCCCGAAGCCTTTTTGAACGCCTGCCTTAATGGCCCTGTTAAGATCCCTGCCTGTCTCCTCCGCCATTCCAAAGGTCCCTTTGCACAATTCAATGTCAACATCCTCTGAAGTATGCCCCATGAGGCTTAGCTCAAAGTCATGGACAATGCATGCGCCGTTCATGGCAACAGCCGTGATCACTCTATTTCCCATCAGATTAATGATAATCGGGGAGAGCCCGACTTTTACCGGATGAGCGCCCATGCCTAGGATTACAGGCTTGTCATTCTTTCTTGCCTTTACAACCGCGTCAACTACCGATCTGAAATCCTTTACCGCAAGGATATCCGGCAGGCTGCTGAGAAAAGATTTCAGACTTCCTCCGCTGAAGGCTTTCCCTACCCTGTCGAGCTGAACCTTGCTCTTTCTGGATCTCAGTTTACAGGTTTTTACGTCCTTCAGAGAGATTGGTTTGTATTTTTTCGACACACAAAAATATAACCTGCTGGGAATGATTAGTCAAGAGTAAAGCAAAACAGGAAATACATCAGGTATCAGCTACAGATACTGTAAATACAAATCGTGACTGATACGCAGCCTTGACATTTACTTACTACTATGGTAGTTAATACTACATGCAAACTGCCATATTGAAGCTGAAGGAGCTTGGTTTTTCAGAATATGAGGCAAAAGCATATACAGCGCTTGTCAATGAAAATCCCCTGACCGCTTATGAAATATCCAAGAATACGGGCATCCCGTCTTCAAAGGTTTATGAAGTAATACGAAAGCTTGAATTCAAACACATGATACAGGCCGTTCATGGTGAACGTTCAAAAATATTTATCCCTGTCCCGCCGGACGAGTTTGTTCAAAATTTCAGGTCCTCGATAGACAGCAACCTTCATGCTGTTCAAACCAATTTAAACAATTTCCGGGCGGGAATGAATGTAAACTATACATGGCATATCAAAGATTATGATGCGCTTCTTCTTAAGTCGCAGAGGATGATAGAAACATCGAGGGAAAGCATTTTATTATTAACCTGGCATGAAGAGATGAGTGCGCTTTTTGATGATCTAAAAAAAGCTGCTCAGCGGGATGTAAAGATCGGTGTAATACATTACGGCAAAACGGATTATAAAATTGTACAACTCTATACTCATCCTGTCGAAGATACTATGTACGCAAATAGAGGTATCAGGGGTTTTACCATTGTTGCTGACTCTCAGGAAGCCATTAATGGCAAACTTGTCGGAAAAAAAACAGAGGCTATCTGGAGCATGAATGAGGGCTTTGTCAACATGGCGGAAGACTATATCCGGCATGACATTTATCTGATGAAAATAATGAAAAGATTTGATCCTGTATTAAGAAAAAAGTTCGGCGACAGATATGAAAGGCTCAGAAATGTTTTTATGGATGATGCATTGTAAAGATACATATTCAGCATGAGTTATGTTTACCTGAGGGATACAAAAATACCCTGCCGAATTTGACATAACTGCACCATAAAAATTCAATCGTTCACAAGCTTTTCAGCTTAATAATAATGTAATACCTACGTTGCCCCGCATCTTGGGTTTTCCTGTTTTGAAAAACTTAAAATAAAAACCCAAAGCACGCCTGCCGCAACCAGCGCCAGTATACCGATCAATGCCATTAACAAATCAATCACCTCCCTCTTGTAATTTTTACATCATCAATCAAATGTGCACGATCATTATCTGCATAATTGTGCAGATAGGCAACTAATAATGTCAATTTAAATTTTCTTTTTATTTTATAAATTTTTCTAATGCAATTTAGCATGTTAATTGTTGTCTGTTCGTGATTCTAATAAGCAAATTTATTTGATGTATATATCAGATAATAGTCATAGACTTGCGCCTGTTGTGAAAATCTCAAACTTATGGTAAAAGATTACTATTAAGAATAAAAAGCCTGGTGCCGGCGGCACAGGCTTTAAAATCAAAGTTAAACAGCTTAAGCAGTTTGTTGTCACTGACCGGAGGATATCTTATGAAAAAGTTTTTGTTCTTTTTACTTATTGCAGCCTTTATTGTATCTATCGCAGTCGCTTCTACTGAAGAGGGCAAACAGATCTTTGAAAGCAAGTGCAACAAATGCCACGAACTTGAGCGTGCATTATCAAAAAGCAAAGACCTGGCGGCATGGAAGAGCACAACACTGAGGATGTCCAGATACTCAGGCGGGGCCATTACTGAAAAAGATGCGGAGGCTGTTGCGGAATACCTGGCTGGAAAAGAGAAGTCAGGCAAAATAGTTATTCCTGAAAAAGAATCTGATAACAAAGAAAAATCCATCGAAAAGAAGGCGGGCTTTGATTTTAAGAAAGTCAGTGTTGAGCAATTCATAAAGCCGGAGGTGTGCGCTGATTGCCATTCTGAAATATTCAAACAGTGGAACGGATCTATGCATAGCAAGGCGTTTGTAGACCCTATATGGCAAAAAGCTACCAAGTTGTTCAATAAAGAAGTTACCACAAATGATCAAATTCTTGAAATGCAGGCATGTGTAAAATGCCATACACCGCTTGGTTTTCGATCATATTCGATCACGTCTCCGGCCGATGATTATGACAAACTGTCTTATCTCCCCGCTCAGGGAATCTTCTGCAACTGGTGCCATAATATAAACGAGGTCAAGCATCTCGGAGATGCCGGCTATGAAGTAGCGGCAGGGAGCGGAGAAGAAAAACCATCAATCATGCTCGGTCCTTATAAAGATTCTGATTCGCCGTATCATCCCACAAAATATTCCGAGTTACATACGAAATCTGATTTCTGCGGGCTCTGCCATAATGTTTCCCATGCCGGAAATCACATGCCGATCGAGCAAACTTACAATGAATGGAAGAATAGTCCTTACAATACCGGTAAATTTGAGACAACGGTTAACTGTCAGGACTGCCATATGAGACAGAAACCTGGAATTCCCTCTACAGGGAAGACTAAGCGGCCTGACAACCCGGGCAAGGCTTGCGATATGGGGCCTGACAGAGAACACGTGTGGACACATTATTTTGTCGGCGGCAATGCAATTGTCACAAAGCTTCTTGGAAGTGAGATGCATGCTCAGATGGCAGTTGAACGGCTTCAGAACGCTGCAGATTTAGAACTCATAAAAAATAGCTCCTACAAAAAGAACGCTCTTTCTTTTATCCGGGTCAAAGTCATTAATTCCGGAGCAGGGCACTATCTTCCAACAGGGCTGACAGAGGTCAGGCAGATGTGGCTTGATGTGAAGATAACAGATGCAAAAGGGAAGATATTGTTACGATCAGGGGGACTGGATGAAAAAGGCAGTATTGACAAAGATGCCGTGATCTACCATACAAAGCTCGGAAATGAAAAAGGAGAAGTTTTGAATGTCGCACTTGCAGACAGGGTACTTTATGACCATAGGATCCCTCCAAAAGGATATATGATTGAAAGCTTTGCCTTTTATATCCCTGATGCTGCTGTTTCCCCGTTCAATGTTGAGGTTAACCTGAAGTACAGGAGCTCCTCACAGGAACTTGCAAGGGTATTGCTTGGAGAAAAAGCACCGGAAATTCCTGTTATAAATATGGCAACTATTTCAGAAAAAATAATTTTTTGAGAAGGAATACTTAACAAGGAAACCATATGAGAAAAGTTGAAGGAGTAAAAGTCTATGGTCTGTGCCTTGAGAGACTTGAGTTCCAAATAAAAAACGCTCTCGCAAGGATTAATAAGGATAGCAGCCTGTACAAACCGGATAAAGGGTTTGTTCTTGAAAGTTATTGCACCGGGGATATAGACGAAATCATTGACCTGTTAGAGATCTATGATGTCTCTGACAGAAATCGTGAAACAATTATAGGGAAATTGTCAGAAATTGCGTACAGCACTTCCCTCCTTTTAGGAGAAACTGTAAGGTTCAATTTTTCTGATGAAGGTTTTTTGTGCATTCACCTTATCTTGAAGAAATCATCAGTAGAATAAGCATTGACTGTTCTCCAGACTATGAAGAGTTACGCCAATAAACTACATTTTCAAAATCCTTCTTGCTGTCTTGCCGAGTACCGTCTCATGCGCACTCAAGGCCCCGTGCGGACATACCTCAATACAGCAGTAGCACCTTATGCATTTCTCATAGTTGAAGCGGATCTTCTTTTTATCATGTGTTATCGCTTTAGCAGGACAATATTCCCAGCATTCCCCGCAGAGTTTACACAACGATTCATCACATACAGGGCGCTGAACAAGGTGCTTGCGCATAAAATTATGTACTGGCCTTGGTCCAAAAACAAGAGGGGCCATTTCGGGAAATTTAAAATCCTTTACTTCAGGAAGATCCCCGTCAACAATAAATTCTTCGGCCGCGATTCCCTGCTCCATGATGTATTTGTTGGTCAGTAAACTATTGGGCGTAATGCCTAAAATTTTACATACCGTAAAATCAATTGCTGTCGTGTCCCTGCTTCCGAGGAGCACTCCGATATGTCTTGGTTCACCGCTCTTTCCAGGTCCCTCCCCCTGCATTGCGAGAATACCGTCCATGATCGTAATGTCAGGATTTACTGCCTGATATATCTTCACCAAAAGCCTCGCGAACATATCCCTGTCAACACCTGTTCTGAAATGCCATTCAGGTTTTTTCATGCCTACTATACAGCCGAACAGGTTTTTTATGCCGAGCGTCAGCAGCATCTGTGCATGAGTTTTCAATTTCGGAAGGTTAATGAGAAAGTCAGCGTTCACAGCATCAGCAGCGATCTCTATTTCATTAAAAGGTTTCCCAACGTCAACGGACAAAGAGGTCCTGAACTCCGCGTACTCAACATTCAAACCTTCAAGCGCATCCCTGATCCCGCTTTCCTTTATGATCTTCTCAAATGAACCTATAGCAGGGCTGTCGGAAATAACAGGCTTGGCGCCTTTATCAAGTACATATTCAACAGCAGCCTTTATTATCAATGGATGTGTGACAATCGCCTTGTCAGGAGAAGCAGGGGCAAGGAGATTGGGTTTGATCACAACACGGCTGTTCTTTTTGATCATGTCACCTGCGGTATTATCCATGATCTCAAAAAAGACCGTTTTCAGTGTTTTGTAATCGTACTCAGCCTTTCTGATAAAAACTTTGGACATATTTGTATTTTCCACTTTCCGTGTTTGACGCTACCGCCATTCTGCCATGAGATCTGATATTTTTCTTAAAATTAAATCCGGCAGTGCATTCTATTATCCAATGCCACTTCATTTATTTCAATATCTTCCCTGTTTTCAAACTTCCGCAATTTTGTTCTAAAGTGCTACCGCACTTCCCTGTTTGACAGACGCAACATTTTGTGATAAACGGGAATTATTGTGTTAGACAATCTTGATCCTTTGATGGTATGTTAATTCCATGAAAGCCGGTTTTTATCAATTCAATCCATCCTTCGGCAAGAAAGAAGAAAATATCGGCAAAGTGATATCTGCCCTGGGCAATACGGATATTGATCTTCTTGTACTCCCGGAGTTTTTTGCAACAGGATATCAATTTACTCATTGCAGCGAAGTGGCGGAACTTGCCGAACCTGTTCCGGATGGATATACAACAAGGACACTTTCATTGTTGTCGCGCAAAAAGAACATGTATATTGCGGCAGGTCTTCCGGAAATGCATGAAGACAAATTTTATAATTCTGCAATCCTTACAGGACCGGAAGGCTTCATAGGCGTTTACAGGAAGACTCATCTCTATCTCGAGGAAAATCTTTACTTCACCCCGGGTGATACGGGTTTCAGGGTCTGGGATACCAAAGCAGGACGTATAGGTATAATGATATGCTTTGACTGGTTCTTCCCGGAAGCCATGAGAACCCTCGCCCTTACAGGCGCAGATATTGTGGCCCATCCGTCAAACCTTGTCCTGCCTTATTGCCCCGATTCAATGCCTCTCAGATGTCTTGAAAACAAGGTGTTCGCAATAACTGCCAACAGAACAGGAACAGAAAACAGGAAAGAAGGTCCTGCTCTTCGGTTCATTGGAAAAAGCGGGATCGTTTCACCAAAGGGAGAAATTTTGATACGGGCGTCAGAAAATGAAGAGGCTTTGATGATAACAAAGATTGATCCGAAAGCCGCGAGAGACAAAACTTTGAATGCTTTCAATGATATTTTTAAAGACAGAAGACCTGAAATGTATCGGACACCGCATAAAGAGTAATTAAGAATATTAAACAGTTTTTCTGCAGAATAAAACCCTATCAGGACATTGTTTAATAAATTCATACAAATGTATACATAAAGTATCCATTTGTACTTTTTTTTGCTTGCATTTTTACCGGTTAATATTATAATATTTATCAATGCCGGAGGTTTTAGAAACAGAATTATCTCAGATAGAACCGCAACAACAGGACGATTCGAGAACAGAGGCCGGCCTCGAATCCGAATCCCTGAATAATTTTCTTTTCAAGCTCCCGGTCTTTGAAGGCCCACTGGACCTGCTTCTTCATTTAATAAGAGAAAACAAAATAGACATATACGATATTCCCATCATCGAGATAACCCATCAGTACATAAAGCACCTTGAACTGATGAAAGAGCTCAATCTTGAAATTGCAGGTGAATTTCTTGTGATGGCTGCAACCCTGATCCATATAAAATCAAAAATGCTTCTCCCCCCCGATGAAGAGGAAAAGAAAGAGCCTGCGGGGGACCCGAGGGCTGAACTCATTCAAAGGCTGCTTGAGTATCAGTCGTACAAAGAGTCCTCAGGTTTTTTAAGAAAACGGGAAGAGATATGGAAGAATATTTTTCAGAAAAGTATGCCTGACAGGGAAGACATTACATTTGAGCCTGAGCCGTTACTTTTTGAAGCGAATGTCTTTGACCTTATTACAGCCTTCAAAAAACTGCTTGAAAAGGCTCCTGCACAGGCCCTCGAGATAACGAGGGAAACACTGACTGTGGCTGACAAAATAAATTTTATCATGGATCGCATTGAGAAAGAAGAAGGCATACGATTCGAAGACCTGTTTGAAAACGGATTTACAAGGCTCACCCTTATTGTAACGTTTCTGGCCCTGCTTGAACTTATAAGACTTGGTTTGGTAAAGATATATCAGGAAAAGGCGTTTGGCGTTATCTGGGTTATCAACCCGCAAATTCAGGCTGATACATATCCGGCCGGGGTTGTTCAGGAGCTTTTGTCATAGCAAGAAAGATGTACTTTCTTTTTTATTTCTTCTACTGATTCCTTTATAGTCTGACGTACAAGTTCATTTTCGTCATTTAATGCCTCAGTTAAGTAAGGCATTGCATCATTATGTCCAATGATCCCAAGCAGATACGCAGCGTCTCCTCTTATGGTGGGGCTGAGATTTTTCAAAACCTCTGCGATACCTGGGATCGCTTTTACAATATTATCTATATCTTTCTCGAGCAGCATTTCTACAAGCGCGACCGCGCCAAGCCGGACCCGGCTCCTTTCATCTCCAAGCAACTCACCTATCATAGGGTACAAGGTTTTGTCGTGTGTGAACATATCAGCAATGTTTTCAAGGAATCCGTTCTCCATATGATCGGATATAAGTTTTTTCATAGGTTTAAAGACCTTAAATTCGAAATTCGAAGCACGAAATCCTGAACAAATTTCAATGACCCAAATTCTCAACCTGAAACAGTTTTTGATATTGAGAAATTTGAATTTAGAAATTGTTTTGAATTTAGGATTTTGGAATTAGGATTTTCATTTAATAATTATCTTGCCCTTGCCTTTCACAGCCTCCCCGATAATCCAATAGGGCATTTGCTCTCTTTTTGCCGTCCGGGCAAACACTTTTAAACCCTTTGGGGGAAGCGCAATTAGCAATCCACCCGATGTCTGGGGGTCAGACAGGATCAATATTTCTTCCCTTGCGAGATTTTTCAGATATGTTATATCTTTATTGCAGAACTCAAGATTTCTCTCCGCCCCTTTCGGTACCATTCCCAATGATGCAAATTTTTTAACCCCGTCCATAACAGGAATTTTGTCATAAAAGATAACAAGGTCCGTTTTTGAGCTTTTTGCGATATTTAACCCGTGTCCCAATAAACCAAATCCCGTAACATCAGTTGCAGCCCGTGCTCCAGAACGGACCGCTACCTTTGAAGCGGTTTTATTGAGCTGAAGCATCGATGCAATTACTTTGTTCAAAACTCCTTTCTGCACTTTACCGCGTTTAGCCGCAGAAGTAAGAATGCCTGTGCCAAGGGGCTTTGTAAGAATAAGGACGTCCCCGGGAGAGGCCCCGGCTACAGTTAAAACTCCTTTTTTATCAACGACGCCTGTAACAGCAAGTCCGAACTTGAATTCACTGTCTTCAATGCTGTGACCACCTATCAGGCAAGCGCCTGCTTCCTCAAGTTTGTCAATGCAGCCTTTAAGAAGTTTTTTGATGACCGGCGCGCCAAAATCACAGGAGGGAAAGCCAAGTATGGCAAGGGCCGTAAGCGGAGTTCCGCCCATGGCGTACACATCGCTTACGGAATTTGCAGTACATATTGCGCCGAATGTATATGGGTCGTCAACAATAGGGGTGATAACGTCGACAGTCTCGACCAACAGGGTATTTCCATAACGGAATATACCAGCGTCATCGCCCGGCCCTACTACCACATTCCTGCTTTTGCACTTGTATATATCAGCTAAAATTTCCGATAGGTCCGCCGGACCTAATTTAGCCGCTCAGCCGCCAGCTTTTACTTTTTCCGTAAGTCTTATGTTTTTCATAAGAATCTATATTACTGAAAAGATTTTGGCATGTCAAATGACGAATTGCCTAAAAACTGCTATTTTTTATTTTTGTCATGCCCGAAGGCTGTAATCGGGCATCCAGAAGGCGTTGTAAAGAATAGATTCCGACTTAAGCCTGTCCCCGAAGATAGTAATCGAGGAGACTGCCGGAATGACAGACAGGCAAATTGAGTTTTTAAACAGGCTCTGTGTCCCCATTTATACTCGATGTCTTAATGATGTGACAGATCAAATAATACTGCCCGTATGTTCCAATGCTTTCTGTCCCCTTACTTATAAATTATTTTTTCAAGGGCTGACCCCTTGTTCTTTGTGTGAAGATGAAGATTATCGTCTGACTCTTTGCATCGGTCTGTGAGGTAAGATTCCCGTTTGCATCATACTGATATGTCCAGTAGTCCATGTCAGGGTCGGTTACAATTGTCAATAGGCAAGTGACCCCATTTCTATGAATTTATCTTCAAAAGTAAACGTAATTAAGAACGTCCCCTATTCTTCTTGTCTTTGTGCTGTCTATCTGATCCTGTATTCTTATTATATCCCCTCTCTTTTTGAGGCAATAAAATTACATTTTCAAGGGCAGACCCCATGACTTTTTGCTCACTTTCCGCTCCTACTTAACAAGCAATGTGGTTTTCGATGCAGTGCAGTTGTTGCCTTCATTGCTCTCTACGATCCTGTTTATGCTATCAGCACAGGCAATTACATAATAGTAGCCCGGAGTTGTCCCTTTTGAAATAGTAACACGGTTCTTCATTATTATAATTTTCCCTGAATTCAGCTTCGGCACTGAGCCTTTATTTTTTAGAGGTATATCATTATCAT
>JAGVGM010000372.1 GCA_020057065.1 Thermodesulfovibrionia bacterium | reverse complement strand
GCCGCTCACCTCCTGTTCTCAAATAGCACTCCTTGAAGAACAGAAAAAGCGGACAATTCATTTGCTACAAAAGCGGACATTTCTATTTACTCTTGACACCCATTTCTCCAAGTTGCCGTTTGAAAATTTGTTGTTTAAAGCTTTTAATTTGCTTGCATTTTTTGCCATATCCGATAATTTTCTTGTTTTTTTATCCAGGAATTGAGGAGTAAGTCACTAAAGGTTTGAAGCCTTTTTCCACCTTGGAAATAAAAGATTTTCTTGACAAAAATCCCGACATTTTTAGCTTGAATGCACACATCATAAGAAACGAAGGCTTGCTGAAGTCAATAAGCGAAGATTAGGGGATCCGTACTTTTATCAAAAGAAAATTATGAGAATATTGGGATTATGGAAGAAAGGCTTTACCTTTCCGATATTAAGTCTGCCATAGGAGACAAAACTTATTGGGTTGAAAATCTGTCCGTCAAATCAATAACACTTAAGCCTAATTGATTTCGCGCTTGTTTTACCCGGCTTAGAAAACGGGTATCATTCATCATGAAAATCGCCATTATCACAGACGGCAATAACACTCTCGGTATGGGACATGTTTATCAATCTGTTACGTTGGCAGGTGAGCTATCGAAAAAAATGAATTCTCAATCAAAAATATTTTTCATCACCAAGAGTGGCCAAATAGTCATTGAACGGTTATACGAAACGGGCTTTGAGGTTTATCAATACCCCAATGACGATGCGATTTTGAAGTCCCTGATTAGTGAGGCGCCTGACCGTATCATTTTTGACAAACTCGACGTTTCTCCCCTGTTAGCAAGACAAATTAAGGAAATAATAGGTTGTAAGCTCATAATTTTCACCAATTTAACGGCAGCAAATCAGTATGCTGACATTACGGTTCTTGCAGATATAGGCAGTAATTTTAAAAATATACGTGAAGTAGATGCCCTGTCCGGTGCTGTCCATTATTACGGCCCCAAATATTGGATGCTGCGTCCGGAATTCCTCATGTACGGCAAAAAGAAGAAGAAACCTTTATCGCGTGTAAGAAACATTATGATGATTTTTGGGGGATCGGATCACTCAAATTTAACTTCCATAGTGCTCAATGAACTTCTCCATACGAATTCCTCCTTTGAGATATTGGTTGTCGTAGGCGCCGCATTCAAACACCATGAAGAACTGAACGCTGTCATTGAGCAAAACCAACAAACCGAAAGCAAGGTTCATATTGTCAATAACTTTAAGGATGTTGCGGAAGCTATGCATCGAACGGATGTCGTCTTTGCCTCACCTGGTCTCTCTTTTTTTGAAGCATTAGCAGTTGGCACACCTGTACTCGGCTTCCATCAGGATGAACTACAGCGCGATGTTTACGAAGGATATCTAACAACGCTTGATAAATGCGATCTCTTCAAACTCTCTTCAATTATTGAAAAAAAATCTTTCATTTTTCCTGATGATCCTTTTATTGCTTCTATGGAAATTGGGCAAGGTAAAGATGAGATTATGATCGAGATTTTGAGATAGCATTGTCAGATTACACTCAAAAATTTGGAAGGGGATAGGAAAATAATGCTCTGGGAAAAAAAGGGATTAATCTTCAGTCCGACAGGTCAATATCCATGGGTGATAACACATGGGATGCTTCCCGTAGCAGACAAGGTAAATGATGATTTTTACAGAATATACTTTTCCGGGCGCGATATATCCAATAGATCAAGAATTGGATATATCGAAATCGATATTAATGAGCCGGATAAGATTTTATGTCTGTCGGAACATCCTGTTCTTGACTTGGGGAAACTTGGTACATTTGATGATAATGGAGTCAGCCCAACATGGATAGTAAATCACGATAACAAAAAATATTTATATTATTTCGGATGGAATAAAGGTTCATCAGTGCGTGCCGCAGAGGTTTCAGGATTGGCAATTAGTGAAGATGGCGGAAAAACATTTAAAAGACACTCCGCTGCGCCGATCATCGACAGAACAAACACCGAACCATATACAATTTTAGTAATTTCCTGCATTCTTATTGAAAATGGAATATGGCGTATCGAGTGACTACGGAATGTCCCTTTATATACATGGACACCTTTGAAGATGTACTTGCTGCACATTTGGGGAATAAGGCCTCACTGACGGTAATTGAGGGGTTGCCTGAGGGTACTTATTACGAGATCATTAGTCTGAAGGATATGAAGCGTGCGCACGAAGAGGGGGGGGGGAAGACATCGCAGTGAATTGTGTACACTTTATATGTGTGAGAATCCCGGTAAGTTCTTTCTACAAAGGCTTCGTACTGAAATTCCGAAACTACAGCGCCCCGACATCAGGTTGACCGTTGATTACCCTGAGGATTTGGTACTCTGTCGGGCAGTTTACAGAGAGTTCAAGCATTTTACCCCAAGGATACCCTTGCAGAGTATTATTGATTTTCTCGACGCTAATCCTCAGTTGAAATCCCTAGTGGACCCCTATATTGCTGAAGGATTGAAGACTATGTACCTTTAGGAGGCCGCCTGCGGGTCGTTTATACTCACGACCGTGGATATTTGAAAGATCTGGGTGAATATTTGAAGATTTTTTTCGTGTGAATTTTAGAACCACTATTAACACAGGAGGTTACCTATGAGTAATGCAAAAGTTCCCGGTGCAGATAAATGGGCAGCATTTTATGGATCGGGACAAGGCAACCAATTGCCTGATGAAAACTTGGTTAGGTTGGTAAGAGGCAGGTACGGAGAAATTCCCCGTTCGGGACGTGTTTTGGATGTCGGTTTTGGGCGTGGCGCAAATCTGATCATGTTTGCTCATTCCGGTTTTGAATGCCACGGCCTCGAAGTAAGCGAGGAGAGTATTGAGGCCGCCAAAGAATTGGCCTGTCGAGCCGGGGTTAATCTCAGTTTGGGTCTACTATCAGGAACAGGTATCCCTTTTCCTGATAACCACTTTGATATAATCCTGTCCTGGGGAGCAGTATACTACCATGGTAACAGGACTCTTGTGGCTGAGGCAATCAAGGAGTTTCATAGGGCTATACGAGTGGGAGGGGTGCTGCTCATGTCGGTAATTCATCCTAACAGCTTTATGGTCCGTCGATTATCTGATGATCTTGGTGATAGCGCTCACCTTATAGACAGGGAAGATCCTCACGACAACCGCTATGGACTCAAGATTTTTTACGAAGCCACGTCATCTGGTTGGAGACTGCTGCTTAGTGTTTTTGATGAAGTTGAGGAGGGATACGCCGAGATTGACTTATTTGCACCAAAGCGGCGGGATGCATGGCGTTTCCTTTTGGCAAGAAAGACACGGTAATGAAAGTTATAGTTTTTCGTGCTGATGGTTCTTCCCATGTCGGAATGGGCCATATTATGCGCTGTCTTGCTTTTGCTGATCGGTTGCAAAAAGCGGGTATGAAGGTGGTTTTTCTGATTAAGGCCTTTGACAGGAGCGCGGCTTTGTTGTTGAAAGCGCGTGATGTCGAGTTCTAAGAGATGCCTGTCCATGTTTCTACTGAGCGTGAAGCCGCCCTTACAAATGAGATCTCATCTGCCCATGGTGCCTCTCTTATTGTGACTGATATTTGCTATAAGGATAAGCTGAAAGACTTGGATGGATTGAAAAAGTATCACCGCTGCTCTCTCAAGCATTTCACATAGTGCCTTGCGGGAAGCACAATTATTGATTTCTCTTATATCCAATTGATTATGAAACTTATTGACGAACAGCTTATGAAGACGCCCATTTACATGGTTCCCAGACTGATGGCATGTTTGAAGAGAATAATCGATATGTTAGTTTTAAATAACTGATGGGTGGTCATAAATAATCATTGACAAAGTCCTTTGATATGTTGATAATCAGGTATATTTAACATATGGGAGGACACTATGGTCAACAACAATAATCCCCTCGTACAAATATTACGCCTCGTGGACGAAGTCTACGAAGTGGAAGAACCCAAACCAATGAGCCGGGGAAGGCCCAGAACCTACCAGGATCTTGTGATTTTGAAGGTATTTATCGTCATGGTCATCAAGCGTATTAAGACTTTCAAGGGGCTGCACCGATACCTCCAACAGAATCCAACGATTCAAAGGCATTGCGGGTTTCCCTCATTGCCTTCCCGGAGAACATTGGGAAGGCGTCTTAAGTCTTTTTCCCCCCTCGGTCCGGAGACAGATTCGGGCCTTGGGTAGGGCGCTGATTGTCAATGGCATCGCCAATCCCAAGGTCAACGCCGTGGATAAATCTATGTTTAAGGCACAAGGTCTTCTGTGGCATAAGAAGGACCGAAAGAAAGGCATTGTGCCGAAGAATCTCCGAAACGTGGACACAGATTCGGAGTGGGGTTACTCCAGGTATCGGGGATGGGTCCAGGGCTATGCCCTCCATCTTCTCTGTTCGGCCACACCAGGCTTTGTTCCCGTTCCGCTCGATGCCGATGCCACCACGGCCAACGTGCCGGAGAACAGGATCTTTGAACCAATGATCGACCATCTCAATGATGATACCAAGTACATTGTGGCAGATTCAGGCTATGACGACGGAAAGCTTACTGACAAGTGCGAGTTCAGAAAGAACGATAAATACATTACCCGCCGCCTTGTAGTGCCCATGGAAAAATGCAAATACACAGCTTCAAAACGTTTGCCATATATCCGCTTCTTCAAATCGGAGAGGGGACAACACCTGTTCCGATTAAGAAAGATCGCAGTGAAGCCAATGTTTGATATTCTCAAAAGTCTATTCTCGCTGGAACCGGTCTGGATGAAGGGGAAGCGAAACGTCCAACCACTTCTTCTGCTTTCTGTATTCGCCTACCAGCTTCTGCTCCTTTTCAATTTTGTGAACGGAAGACCTGTATCTCATGTGAAATACATATTAGATGGAGTATAATTATGACCACCCCTAAAATAACTGCTTTTTCAGCGAAAAATTGGTGAACCAAGGATGAAAAACTTGACTAGTTGTGAAAAGGTCTCATGCTATATGTTTAAAGACGTGTTTATTCCGCAAGAAAGGGGGAAATAATATGTTTAAATCGCAAGGATTATATAATAGAGCAAAGGAAATAATCCCCGGCGGTACACAACTTTTGTCAAAAAGGCCGGAAATATTTTTGCCTGATCAATGGCCTTCATATTTCAAAAAGGCAAAAGGCGTCGCAATATGGGATTTAGACGATCGCAAATATCTGGATATGGGAATCATGGCAATTGGTGCAAGTCCTTTGGGGTATGCCAATCCTTACGTCAGCAAGGCGGTGAAGAAGGCCATAAACAAAGGCTGCATTTCTTCTTTGAATAGTTATGAAGAAATTCAGTTAGCTGAGAAATTAATCGAATTACATCCTCACACGGAGATGGTTCGCTTTTCAAGAACTGGCGGAGAAGCAGATGCTATAGCTGTCAGAATTGCTAGGGCAGCAAGTGGAAAGGCAAAGGTAGCTGTTTGTGGCTACCACGGATGGCACGATTGGTATCTTGCCACAAACATAGGGGATTCTAATAATTTAAAAGATTTGCTGTTGCCTGGGTTAAGTCCGGTGGGAGTTCCTACAGAATTGAAAGGCACAACACTGCCCTTTCATTACGGTAACATAGATGAACTTCAGTCCATTGTGGCGGATTGTGGAAAAGAATTAGGTGTGATTGTTGTCGAAGTACAACGCTATAAGGAAGCAAATGTACCTTTTTTAAAAAAAGTAAGAGAGATTGCCAATAAACTTAATGCCGTATTAATATTCGACGAAGTGTCTTCTTCTTTCAGGCAAACAATCGGGGCTATCTATAAAATGTATGATCTGGAGCCTGACATAGTTGTATTAGGTAAAGCGCTTGGTAATGGGCACCCTATTTCAGCGATTTTGGGGAAAAGGAATGTTATGGAAGCTGCTCAAGATTCTTTTATCAGCAGCAGTTATTGGACAGAACGTGTGGGTTTTGTGGCTGCTTTGGAAACAATTGATCAGTTTGAAATTAACAATGTTGTTGAATATCTGAGAGAGTTGGGTAATTATCTTGATGCTGGGTTTCAGAAGATATTCCATGAATTAAAATTATCCATCAAGAATATCGGTATGAAGCCAGTTCCGGTACTTGATATTCAAGAAGAAAATTCTTTACTGATTAAAACAATTTTTACACAAGAAATGTTAAAAAAAAGATTTTTGGTGTCAAACATCATATACTTATCTTACGCCCATAATAAAAAAATAATCGACCTTTATCTGGATGCGGCATACAATGTGTTTTTGAAAATTAAATCTGGACTTGAAAAAGGCAATCTAAATGAGCAATTGAGGGGGGCAATTTGCCATTCAGGATTTAGCAGATTAACATAAATCGAAAAGGCAGATTTTCAACTAATTGATCCATCACACATAGATGGGATGAAAAAAACTTTTTTAGAAGAAGCGAATTATATTTATCCGACCCAAGAATGCGCAGAAGGAATCGATAACGAAGGATTAATCAAATTATTGCAAAATGATGCCGATGTTTTATAGAGGGGGATATTAGTATGACGATTCGTAATAAACAAAAAACAAGAAAAATTATTATTTTTGGTACAGGAGAGTATGGTGAGTTAGCCCATTATTATTTTACCCATGATAGCGAATATGATGTTGTGGCTTTTACAGCTGATGACGAATTCGTTAAAAATAATGTTTTTAAAGGGTTGCCCCTTATTAATCTAAGTGATTTATCAGAAAAATATCCCCCTGATCAATATGAAGCGCATGTAGCTCTTTCGTTTAAGAAGTTAAATCAGACAAGGGCAGAGAAATACTATGTATTGAAAAAAATGGGATATAAATTGGTTAGTTATGTTTGCTCGAAGTCAGCATATTGGCATGATCTTTCTATAGGTGATAATTGTTTTATCTTGGAGAATCAAACTATTCAACCAACAGTGAAAATTGGATCTAATGTAATGATTTGGAGCGGGAACCATTTAGGTCACAGAGGAATTATTGGTGATCATACTTACATCAGCAGTCATGTCTGCATAGCAGGTTTTGTAACAATCGGAACACATAGTTTTCTTGGAATAAATTCAACAATACGAGATTTTATTAAAATCGGCAATAGAGTATTTATAGGTATGGGGGCTTCTGTTGTGCAAGATGTTCCGGATGATTCAGTAGTAGTCGGTACAAGGGGGCAAATTTATTCTGCTGAATCCGAAACGGCAATAGCCCTGAAAAAGAAATTTATGGATTTATAATACACATGTATAAAGCTGTATTCAGGGTCGATGGTTCTTACCGAATTGGTTTGGGGCATATTATGCGTTGCCTTATTTTTGCGAAAGCATTTGCAAAAGGCAACATTCAACCATTGTTCATTATAAGAGATTTTGAGCCCCAAATATCTTCATTGATTAGAGCGAGTCATTTTCATGTTCAAACAATTCCGAACACGTTTAGCCCGGAAGAGGATGCTGCAACAACTACAAATTTTCTGAATCAAAACGCAAGTTCCTTTTTGATTACGGATTTGATCAATACAGATAATGTCGTTTTTCGGCAGCAATATGAGAGATACTGCTCTATAGTTTTAAGAATAACTCAATCGTTTACAATTGCATTTGAAGACGACGTTTCTTTTGATCAACCCTTTGATATAAAAATCATTCCATATTATGGCATAATACAAGGGGACTTAATATTAAATAAAAAGACAAAATTACTTCTTGGACCAGAATATTTCATTTTTCAAGAGGACTTCATAGAGGCTTCCAGAAGCAGGAGAGAGATCAATAGAAAGGCGACGAATATTTTGGTTACTATGGGGGGCTGTGACCCTTTCAATCTAACCGGTAAGGTAGCAGATTCTATAAATAAATTAAAGAATGTCTCCGAAATTCATCTTAAGGTGGTGATTGGACCGGGATTCCACAGCAGATCAAGGAAAAAGCTTCAAGAGATATTAGAGAAATATGTGGGAAAATATGAAATCGTCTTGGGAGCTAACGATGGCATAATGGCTTCATTAATGCTCTGGTCGGATTTAGTCATTACCGCAGGAGGTCTGACAAAATATGAAGCAGCTGTCACGGGAACGCCATGTATTGTCTTGGCACCCTTCCCCCGTGAGGTTGAAATGAGCAAGAAATTTGCAGAAGCGGGTACATGTTTGCACCTCGATATAACCAATAATATATTAAATAATAATTTAAATAGCATGATAGAGACGGTGTTGCGTAATCATAATCTAAGAAAAGAAATGTCTATAAGAGGGAAAAAACTGGTTGATGGTAAAGGGCTTGAGCGAATTATGTCGCAAATCCCGAATCAATCTCTTTAATGAAAGGCAGGCATATTATGGTTTGGATTAAGAAAGGGCTCATTTTTTCACCAGATGGGCAATATGACTGGGTTATCAGCCATTCGATGTTGCCAATACCCGAAAGGCGCGGAGAAGATCTTTATAGGGTATATTTTTCTGGTCGTGATCGATTTAATAGATCCCTCGTTGGTTATGTAGAAATTGATCTAAGAAATCCTAAAGAAATTTTAAAGATTTCAGAGAAACCCGTATTGGGATTAGGGGAATTAGGCACATTTGATGATAACGGCGTAACACCATCATGGATTGTGGATTACAATGGAAAGAAATACCTATATTATGTCGGGTGGAATCAGGGGTCCACAGTGAGAATGGCTGAAATGGCTGGTTTGGCGATAAGTACGGACGGAGGAGAGAGTTTCAATCGTGTATCAAGAGCCCCGATATTAGAGAGAACAGACAAAGAACCACTGTCTCTTCTTGCAGCTACATGTGTATTGATTGAAGATAGCGTGTGGAGGATGTGGTACGTTTCAGGGATTGAGTGGGTCCATAGAGATTTTATCCGATATGATATTAAATATGCTGAATCTAATGATGGTATTAATTGGAATAGAGATGGCAAAGCTTGTCTTGGATTCAAGTCAAAAGAGGAATACGCTTTAGCTCGTCCCAGTGTTCTTAAAGAGGATGGTGTTTATAAAATGTGGTTTGGTTACCGTCAAGCTCAGCAAACTTACAGAATCGGTTATGCCGAATCAAAAGATGGTTTTATTTGGGACAGGAAAGATGATATGGGAGGTCTCGATGTCTCGGAATCGGGGTGGGATTCAGAGATGGTTGAGTATCCTTGTGTATTCAACCATGAAGGTAAAAGATACATGCTTTATAATGGAAATGGATACGGAAGAAATGGATTTGGTTATGCTAAGTGGGAGGATTGAGGAGAATAGCTGATGAAAAACATAAGACTAGGAGATAGATGGATTGGCATAGGAGAGCCTTGTTTCATTATTGCCGAAGCGGGTTCAAACCATGATAGAAAGTTCAGCCAAGCCATAGAATTAATCGATGTAGCATTGGAAGCTCGAGCCGATGCTGTTAAATTTCAGATTTTATCGGCAGATACTTTATATTCTGAAAATGCTCCTGCCTTCGGCATAATTAAAGAAAATGAATTCCCGCGTGAATGGTTAAGACAACTGTACGAATATGCTAAGAAAAAAGGAATAATTTTCTTGGCAACACCATTTGATAAGTCTGCTGTGGACCAACTGTATGAAATCGGAGTTCCTTGTTACAAATGGTCTTCACTGGAAATTGTGAATTTACCTCTTTTAAGGTACGCGGCATCAAAAGGAAAACCTATCATTTTATCCACTGGGGTGAGCGATCTGTCTGACATTCAACAGGCATTAAATGAAATCTATTCTGCCGGGAATAAGAACGTTATTCTCTTGCACTGCGCATCTCTATTTGAATACCCCCAAAAACCCGAGCAGGTTAACCTGCGCATGCTTGATACAATGCGGAACGCTTTTGATGTGCCAGTAGGGTTCTCTGACCACACGTTGAGTATTGCCATCCCTGCTTCAGCAGTTGGAAGAGGTGCCTGCATCATTGAAAAACATATTACTTTAGACCGTAATTTAAAGGGGCCAGATCATTCTTTTGCGCTTATGCCTCAAGAGCTTAAAGAGATGGTTAAAGCAATTAGAGAGGTAGAGGCAAGTTTAGGTTCACCTATTAAAAAAGCTATTTTCGATGAGGAAAAGGCGATACCGCAAAGGCCAAGTATCATTGCTAGGGTAGACATTCCCCAGGGAACAATTATTACAGAAGATATGGTTATAACGAAACGACCTGGATATGGAATTGCTCCAAAATATTTAAGTGTAATAGTGGGCAGAACAACAAAAAAACACATAAAAAAAGGAGAAGGCATAACTTGGGATTTGATATGAATGTTGCAGAAAAATATACACTCGCAATTATGCAGCCCACTTATTTCCCTTGGATAGGATATTTTGATCTTATCGATCAATCGAAAACATTTGTATTATTAGATGACGTAGAATTTAGTAAACAGTCTTGGCAACAACGCAATCGAATAAAAACAGCCAATGGTGTGTTGTGGCTCACTGTTCCTGTCCTGTGCAAGGGGAAGAGTAAACAGTTAATATCCGAAGCCGTTATTAATAGACACTCGAATGATATTGAAAAGCATATAAAGACCATCAAGCAATCGTATAGCAAAGCATCCTTTTTAAATAATTATATTGACGAATTATCAAACATGCTGTCTGTCTCGCATCAATCTCTTGCAGAATTAAATATTAATCTCATTAAATGGTTTTGTGAAAAACTTGGGATAAAAACCAAATTAGTTAGAAGCTCAGAATTGCGTCCTGATGGAAGCAAGGTGGAAAGGCTTATTAATATCTGTCATATCATCGGTGCAAATCGTTATCTCTCTACCCCAGGGTCAAAAACCTATATCGAGGAAAACAACCTTTTTGTAAAAAATAACATAGAATTAGTTTATCATAATTATCATCACCCAGTGTATAAGCAACAGTACGGTGAATTCGTGCCATATCTCTCAGCAATAGATCTGTTGCTTAACGAAGGAGAGAGCAGTCTATCCATTGTAAAAACTGGTAGAGTGGAATCATAAATGTATATTTTTTCCGGAATGGGGTTGTACAGATAAATGAACTTAAAGATAGTCGGTTTTGGAGATGTTTCTTTCGATCAACTCTGGACTGAAGGGATCGAAGAGAGCAAAAAGGCCCATCCCTTTTACAGTTCTATTGTGAGGAAGTTTGACCACTCGCTGTTGGGCAAGAACCTCATTTCGGATGATTCCTTCATTTTCCTTGACGAAGCGAGGACCGTGCAGGCCCTTGTCCCGCTGTATCGATGCAGAGTTGGCGACAAATGCGTCTATGGATTGGGAAACGGGTATTTGGTTGCCCCTATTGTCTCGGCCCGGGAGAATACCAAGATACACCAGACTGTTATCAATGAGTGCTTCCTCCAGATAGAGAGACAGGCAAAAGAGTATGACGTGTCCTGCCACAAAACCTATTACAATTGTACTACGGTCATGTCGGGTACGTACTTCTCCAACCCATTGGTGTCATTAGGTTACTCCGATGAGAGCTGCCCTGGCATGGTCCTTAGTCTTGCGGATGATGAGGACTCACTATGGAGCAACGTGAGAAAGAGCTACAGGCCGCTTGTAAACAAGGCGCTGCGGGGAAGTGAAGTGCTAGTCATTGATTCCTGCAACTTCGATTTCGATGTTTGCGAAGAGTACCGGAAACTACACTTTATGGCCGCTGGGCGCGAAACGCGTGCGAAGGAGTCATTCCATGCTCAATATGAATTAATCAAGAACAATCAGGGATTTCTGGTTTTTGTCACAAGCAATGGTGCTTTTGCAGGGGCGTACTTCTTCTACGATCTCAGCAACTGTGTTTTCTATGCATCTGCGGCCACTCATCCCGACTGTGACGCCCAGTCGGGGATAGGACATCTCGGGCTGTGGAAAGGCATCCAAAAAGCAAAGGAGCGAAAGGCGCGATATTTTGATTTCGGTATGTTCATCGCCGACCCCACTGATTCCAAAGCGAAAAGCATAGAGTTTTTCAAGGAGGGTTTTGGAGGAAGCAGGGTAATCGTGTTCAGGGGGACTAAAATATTCCAGCGAGATCAGTATGATTGACATCTATCCGGAATATTCCTCCAATTCCATTGGCGACTCTTTCTTCGAGCATTTGTCGCAAATCATAGGTCATTCTTTGTTGCCATTTTTTACCTGCAGGTCTGCAATGCTTGCAGGACTTACCGCATTTGGTCTCGGCAGAATGGATGAAATCCTGGTACCGCCTTATCTCAGTCATTGCGTGTTGTCAGCCATTTCACGCACATCATTCCCGACAATGACTCCGTCCGAAAGAACAAGGGCTGTGTTGGTGTTTCATCAATTCGGCTTTCCTCAAAAGATAGATGTTATCGAGTCGGTTGCCCATGATAGGAACTGGATTATACTGAATGACTGTGCGAATACTCTGTTTACGAAAGTAGACGGCAAATATCTGATCGATTGGGGTGATTTTACAGTAGTGAGCTTGTCAAAATTGTATAATTGCGGATTGGGTGGTGGCTTGTGGACAAAAAGAAAAGAACTTCTCCTTATCTTGTCCGAAAGAAACCAATTTGACCGAGAAATGGCACAAGAACTTTTCGATTTCTATCTTAGAATTCAAGAAGGTTCTTTTGGAGCCAAAAACCAGCTTAAGATAGACATGCTTTATGGTTGTCTACCGGAAGTCAGGTCTATAGGCGATATGGCAATAAAAAGCCTACCTGGCTCGCTCCAAGAGATCAAACAAGATATTGAGAGAAGAAAGAAGATATATTCAACCGCTATCAGTGTTTTTGGCGAAAACGTGCCTATATGTGATGAGGACGTGGTGCCCTTTGCGATTCCGGTTGCAGGTAAGCCAGATATGTTGGAGAAAGTTTCGAGCATATTTAAAAAAGATTATGGCATCAACCTACCAGTACTACACTTCGATTTTGAGAGAAACATGCTACACCCTGATTATAGAAAAGCTTTGATCATTGGTTGCCACAAGGATTGGAACGAGACAATCGTTTATCAAGTGCATGATGTTATGAGTCATGGCAATGAATAATTTCAATGTAAGTATAGGGGGTAATAGTTTTGAACTTAATGAAATAATCGAATTCCTCGCTAAAATTTATGGGCCCAATTACTTCGACGCAAAGCGGGTTCAAGGTGCAATATTAAGAAATGAGCCAACTACAAAACCTGGAAACTTCATCATCGCAAGATCGCAACAATATGATTTAATAGGTGCAATTCGAATTGTCGAAAGAAAAATTGTATTGGGTTCTGGAATTCTATATTGCGGGGGTATTTCGTCAGTGAGCGTTCACCCTGATTTCCGTGGTCATGGAATTGTGAAGGCAATGATGGAGATTGCACATGATGTGATGAACCAATGTAATATGGATTTGGCCTATTTACATGGAAGGCGAGCACTGGACGGGTATTACACTCAGTTCGGCTACCATGGGATTAATAGATATCTGGACTTGGAAATCATTTCGACACATCCGGAGAAGGAGATGATAGAAGTAGTCGCTTTTTCTGAGAAGCACCTCGAAAATATCATGAATATGTACAATGAAACTTATGCCTCCTTAACAGGCTCAATAGTAAGAGATAAAAGCCTGTGGGGATTCCTGCTATCTAAGATGATTGAGATAAATAGGCAAGCGAACCTATTTGAATGTTTCGATAGCCAGTCTGGTGACCTAATAGGCTATTTTGTAATAGATGGACACAGAGTGATAGAACTGTCTTTGCCGACAGTTTATTTTCCTTACTTTCTAAGCCTGATCAAAAAACTGAATCTTACACATATATCAATTCATCCTCAGCATCCCTTCTATGCTTATGCCCGCAGCACAATGAGCACTTGCCAACATGAAAGATACAGCTTGGATGGTGGATATATGGGAAGGATACTGAATAAATATAACCTTTTATCAAAGATTTGTCCTGATATTTGTTCGCGTGCCTTAAGCATCGAATTGAAGAATAAGACATTGCAGCTTTTTGGGTATGAACTTGAAATGGAAAGTGGCAAGATTAAGGAAGCGTGTGAGCCGGACGATATCGTATTCAAGACAGAGCGAAGTGCCATTCGGTGCATGCTCGGGATAGATCGACTGGAAAACAATCTTGAAGTTTATATGAATAAGGATAAACCTTGGCTTACCTGTCTTTTCCCATTAACAGGTTTCCACACGAGTTCATGGGATGAGATTTGACCGTGACCAGGTATAAACAATCTTTTCCGGAGGCCCTTCTTGACTATTGGATTAATTAAGCGTCTCAAGGTTAGATGCTTACGTAGGATATTGCGCGGACACCGTGCTCTAAAGCAATCAAATACTTTGGGGAGAGTAAATGCAGTAAGCCAGGCCTTAACAACGGCTGAGTTAGAGAAAGGTAGCGGCCGCTATGCGCAGTTCATCTTCGGCGTTGCAACTTATAGTGCCGAACTCGTTATTCGGCAATATCTGTTAATTCGCGTTGCCGGTCTGAATCTAACTCGCGCCTTGCTTCACGCGAAGGGCAAGCCAGGTTCATCGGTTGTTTACTATCTCCCGCCTTCATGGCGGAAAATCATTCGAAAGCAGGGGTTCAAGGTTGCGTCGCTTCGCACGGCCTTGCTGTGGAACACCTTTGTCGGAATGATGCTGGCGTATGGTGTTTTGAGAATCGGCAAGATTGTTCTCAGCAGTATTAAGGCGGCATTTAATCAATCGGGGCAACAATTAGGGCGCTATGTCTATTTCGAGGGTCTCGCACCCGGGAATCTGCCTCAGCCCTGCCGGGATGGCCGCAGCCACGACATCATCACATGGTATATGCAATGGCGCGGCAGGGTTGTTAATATTGACACGCTCTGCCATGGGGTAATAGGCTCCGAACAGAGGGCAGTGAATGGGACGCCGGTCGTCTCGGTTCCGGCTCCCTTACTGCCATTGGCGCGTTTCGGCACACTATTACGATTTATGGTCTGGGCTATTGGAGCGACGCTGATCGCAACCTGGGATTTTCTGCGCGGCCGCTGGTGGCATGCACTGCTACTCAATCAGGCAGCGCTCGCAGCGCAAGTCCGCATCCAAAATCCCGAACGATTGGCGAAGGATTACCTATTTCATAATTCCGGCTGGATATACCGACCGCTGTGGACCTACGAGGCGGAAAAACGCGGCTCACGGATTACCTTCTACTTCTATTCAACCAATTGCGAGGGTTTCAAACGGACAGAGGCCACCCCTCCGCTCTATTACGGCTACAACGCAATGAACTGGTCTCACTATCTGGTGTGGGATGAGTACCAAGCGGACTTTGTGCGGCGCGCAGTTGGCGAGACAGCCAATATCAGTGTTGTCGGGCCGATCTGGTTTCATACCAGCGCTCAAAAGATGCCTGCTTTACCGCGAAAGGCTGTCGCAGTGTTTGATGTTCAACCCATGCGCGAGGCCTTTTATAAAACTTTAGCGATCGATTTCGATTATTACACGCCCAAAACGACTATCCAGTTTTTGCTTGATATATACGTGGTTTTGGAAGGCTTTGGTGCAGTAATGTGTTTAAAGAAAAAGCGCGAGATAGGACGGCTGGTCCATCCCCGATACAGACATTTTGTTCAGAAATTGGATGACCTCGCCAACATCATTTCTATTGACCCGAATGTTTCCGCGGTTCGTCTAATCGAGGGTTGTATGGCAGTGATTTCGATGCCCTTTACTTCTACTGCCATTTTAGGTAAGCAGCTTGGCAAGCCATCCGTTTATTATGATCCGCTTGGAATGATTCGGAAGGATGACAGGGCAGCCCACGGAATCGAGATTATCAACGGCCCCGAAGAACTTAAGAGGTGGTTGAAGAATATACCGGTTGAATCACACATGACAGAAGCTGCAGAATTAGGTCAAGATGGAGAGCCCCCGTTTTTTGCTCATTGACATCCACCACCGGATGCATCATAATAATCTAAAATCAGACAGCTTTTGAGGAGGATGAAAATGGCTACACGTCGGGTTGTCGTCAATGTGCCGGAAAAGATATTTCTGGCGGAAAAGACGGATGAAGCGGCTTTCGGCCGGGAATTGAGCATGTTGGCCGCGGTAAAGCTGTATGAACTGGGCCGTCTGTCTTCCGGGCGCGCCGCCGAAATGGCCGGCATGTCTCGTGTTGAATTCCTTATGAACCTCAGCCGCTACCGTGTTTTTCCGCTGGCCTCTGAACTGGAAGACCTGGAAACCAGTCATGCCTGATGCAATCAGCAACACATCGCCCCTTCTCTATCTGCACCGCATCGGCGGGATGAACTGGCTCCCCGAATTGTTCACCGGAATATATGCTCCGGGGGCAGTTGTCTTTGAGTTGATGGAGGGAAGGCAAAAAGGGTACGATGTACCCAATCCAAGCGACTATGACTGGATCAGGATTGTTGAACCGCAGGTGATGCCATCGGAGTGGTTCGCCGTCGATCTGGGCATGGGGGAAATTGCCGCCATGTCTCTCGCCTTGGAGCGCCCTGACCATATCGTTCTTTTGGACGACTCCCTCGCCAGAAAAACAGCCACAGCCGCGGGGCTGAAAGTATGGGGAACTCTGAGGATTCTGCTTGAAGCGAAGTCGCAGGGATTGGTTCCAAGCATCGAACCCCCGTTGAATCGTCTCGAGGACAGCGGCATGTGGATTTCCAAACAAGTCCGCCAACGCATTCTCGCTCTTGCCGGAGAAAAGGTATCACAAGGTGGTTGAAGGCTATTTGACCAGTAAAGAAAAACAGATTAAAAACAGTTTTATTTATCTCCTTCCTGTAATTGTCGGCAACGCAATCCCAATCTTGACGCTGCCCATTTTCACCAGAATTTTAACGAAGGAAGATTACGGTATATGGGCGCTTGCGCAGGTTTATGCTATCTTTGTGAACGGGGTTGCCAATTTCGGCTTGACCATCGGCTATGAGAGGAATTTTTTTGAGCAGAAAGAAACAAAAAATGTAGCGGGGTTGTTATATTCAACCCTTCTGTTTGTCATCGCAGCCTTTATTGTCTGCGGATTCTTTACCTATCTGTTCAAGTATCCGCTTTCACGATGGATTATCGGTTCTTCGGATCATGCCAATATTTTGTTCTGGTCTTATTGCGCTACCGGTGTCGTGGGTTTGAAGACCTATTACCTGACCTATTTCAAGAATACTGAAAACGCCAAATCCCTTGTCTGGTACACCATTGACGAGAGTCTAATCGGGGTTTTATTATCCCTTTTCATGGTGGCGTATTTACGCATTGGAGTCATCGGGCTTATATGGGGACAACTGTTGGCGAGTGTCATCATTTTTTCCATTCTTTCATTTAGATTTGTCCGATTTCTTCCCGTTTCTTTTGACCGGAAAGCACTGAAAGATTCTTTAAAACTCAGCTTGCCTCTTACACCAAGAATTTTTTTCGGAGTAATAGGCAACCAGTTTGATAAATATATGATAGGGCTTTTAAATACGGTGGGAGGAGTTGGCGTATATAACATAGGACAGAAAGTGGCGAATGTAGTGTTTACCTGCATGACGGCCATTCAAAATGTATTTTCCCCTCAGGTATATAAGCGTATGTTTGAACTGGGAGAAGAAGGCGGGGAATCGGTAGGACGTTATCTCACGCCGTTTCTGTATATTTCGATTTCAATCGGTCTTATGATTTCCCTTTTTTCCGAGGAAATCATAAGTATCCTGACTCCGAAATCGTACCACGGCGCCATTGAAATTGTTGCAATTTTGTCTATGTTGTATGGATCATATTTCTTCGGAAAACAACCTCAACTTATATATGCGAAAAAAACCCATATTACTTCCATGCTAACCATAGTAAGCATCGGATTGAATATACTAATAAATATACCTTTTATTATGAAGTGGGGTGCAGTTGGGGCTGCATGGGGAACTCTTACTGCGGGATTGATTTCAGGTACCGTCTCAACTGTTGTTCAGCAGCGTTATTATGAAATCAAGTGGGAGTATGGGAAGATAGGTTTCATTTTTTTAATATTTTTTGGTTCTGCAGTAACCATGATCCTTCTGAGAAATTTTGGTATCTCTTATGAACTGAGAGTTATGGTTAAACTGATCTCATTGACTGGCTATTTGTATCTCGGCATGAAGTTAAATATACTGACCAGACAGAATTATTCTCTTGTAAGAAATATGATTTTTCCTGTAAAAGTTAAACTTTGATATTATAAAACACTTTTGAAATAGGAAGGGATGAATGCAGAAGATAACAGTTGAAGTTGGTTATGGCACAGTTGCCAAGGTAAAGATTGGAGACCGATTGCCATTAGTATTTATCGGCGGCCCCTGCGCAATCGAAAGTCGCGACCACGCGTTAAAAATAGCAGAGATAATTGATGTGATTTGCCGCCGAGTGGGTATCCCGTGGATATATAAGTCTTGTTACAACAAAGATTGCCGATCTTCTCCAGATAGTTTTCATGGCCTTGGAGCGGATCACGGTTTGCAGATCCTTGCAGATGTGAGGCAAGCATTCGGTGTTCCGGTTGTGTCCGATTTTTCAGACCCTTCCTGGGGACCAGCAACCGGTGAAGTATGCGACATGGTGCAGGTGCCAGCGTACCTCTGTCGTCAGACCTCCATACTTCAGGCAGCTGCAAAGACACAGCGCCCGATTCATTTGAAAAAGGGGCAGTTTATGAGCCCATGGAACATGAAGAATTCAGTACGAAAGATTGAGGCAAACGGCAATCATCAGATACTTCTGGCTGACAGGGGAACCTTTTTGGGCTACAACATGTTAGTGAACGACATGCGGTGCTTGCCAACCATGGCGGAGACTGGTTACCCGGTATGCTTCGATGCGACACATTCGATTCAGTTACCAACATCCATGGGCAACATTTCCGGCGGGCAACGGGAGTTTATCCCTCATCTTGTTCGTGCTGCTGTTGCTTGCGGCATAAATGCCTTGTTCATGGAGGTCCATGACGATCCCGACAACGCAATGTCCGATGCCAACACTGTGCTTGATATCAAGTATCTAGAAAACATTCTTGTTCAAGCAATGGCCGTGCACAAAATACGGTTAGAACTATTAGATAAATACGGAGAAGACAATGTCCACAAGGAAAAATGAGACCATGCAAGTTGACCAGGTGATGCTGTTACCAGATCGCTTCCCTGTCATGAATGAACGGGAGATACTAAAAGAGGCACTTGAGGCTATGGGGAGATCAAGGCTGGGTATTGCCTGTATTGTCGATAGTGACCAGAAACTTTTAGGAATTCTCACGGACGGTGATATACGAAGGAAGCTACTCAAAGTCCAAAAACCTTTCTCGGCATTCTTTGTCGATGACGCCCTCGATCATGCTATAAAATCCCCAATAACAATTCAACCAACTGCGACGTTAATGCAGGCGATTGAGTTAATGGACCAGAAACAAATCTGGGATCTGCCGGTAGTGGAAGAGGGCGGTAAATTGGTGGGCTTACTACATCTACACCCCGTTATTAAGGCATTGCTCGAGGACTAAGAATGATTTATTCTGGACAGGCAGTCATTGATTATCTTGCGTCTGAAGTGACCAAGGAGGATCCGGGTGAGTCCTCGCATTGGAGGAAATTTCATTCAACGTTTCGGTTCAAGGGTGATGGTTTTGAAGGTTTGCAGGGTTTCGGTGGTTGTGCAAAACCGTACCGCGGTTTGCGGTACATGGGGCATCGCTTTTTGCAAAGGCGTTACCGTTTGATAGGGTCAGAATTTCCCGAATTTGATAAAATTGATAAGTTGGGAGAGGAAATAACGACTTGCGAAGGAAGAGCCTATGACCTGGATGTGCTCCGGCAGGTACTCACGCTTTCGTTCCTGAGCTATTGCCTGCCAAATGCACTCTCGATGCAGGCAACGGGTTGTGTAATTGGGGACGGGTTTGCGTCTATGACATCACTGTTGCTGGCCAGTCGCTCGGCTGGCCGTGTCGTGCTTATCAACCTGACAAAAACATTACTTGTCGATCTTTATTATATCAAACTTTGGATGGGGGCAGCGGCGTTTGAATCCCGGGTTGATCTTGTGACGGACGAGGGTGGACTTCAACGTGCACTGGCATTATCGATAGATATTGATACGGGGGGGGGGCGAGTCGTGGCGATCCAGGCTTCACATCACGAACTGCTGAAGGAATGTCCGGTAGACTTTGCATTCAATATTGTATCGATGCAGGAGATGGATTTACCGGTCGTTATGGCGTATTTCGATGATCTGCGAGCTGTAGCTGTTAAGAGGGAAGTGTTCTTTTATTGTTGCAATCGAGAGGAAAAGGTGCTGCCGGACGGTACACGGACCTGCTTTTCCGAGTATCCGTGGCATGAGGACGACAAAATTCTAGTGGATGAACTTTGTCCATGGCATCAATTCTATTATGTGTTGAGGCCGCCTTTTTACAGACCCTATGACGGTCTAATTCGACATCGGCTTGTGACTCTTCATAAGGTAGGTTTGAACGAAGAAAAGTTGAAGCAATAATTCTTGACGGCTTCGTAAAAAGTCCATGCCAGTCATTGCGAGGAGCAAAGCGACGAAGCAATCTCAAATAATATAAATAAGTTATGGATTGCTTCGCTTCGCTCGCAATGACAAAAATGGCACTTTCAGACTTTTTACGAGTCCATCAATTCTTTGAAAGGCAATAATCATGAATGATGTTTTCCTGAGACGATCTACCTTAAAAGAGAAACTGAAGAGGCGCGAACGCCTGTTTGCAGGCTGGGTGTCTTATGCACATCCCTCGATTACCGAGACTTTTGCCCGTGCGGGCTTTGATTTTATTGCCATTGACATGGAGCATGCAACTATTTCGTTAGAACAGGCGCAACGAATCATTGCAGCCAGTCAGAGTGAAGGGGTGCCTTGCCTCCCGCGACCGGTTTCTCATTCGAACGATTGGATCAAACCCTTACTGGAATCTGGTGCTGATGGTTTGATGGTACAGATGGTAAATACGGCCGAAGAGGTTGAAGCCCTTATAGGCTATCTGAAATACCCCCCTATTGGGCGCAGAAGCTACGGTGTAAACCGTGCCCAAGCCTACGGCTTTGACTTTGACAAGTATATACAAAACTGGAATGAGACCTCGACCTTCATCATCCAGGTCGAGTCGATTCAGGCGGTTGAAAATGTTGAGGAACTATTGGCCTTTGACGAGGTCGAAGGGGTGATGATTGGGCCATACGACATTTCCGGATCGCTCGGTGTTCCAGGTCAGACTACACATCCGTTGGTCATTGAAGCATCGCGCAAGGTTATTGAAGCTTGCGAACGCTTTGGCAAGAGTTGTGGAACGCAAGTGGCGGATGCAACAACAGAAAACGTAAAGGCCCTTTTTGCTCTCGGGTATACCTATGCCATTTTAGGATCCGATCTGTTCGTATTATGGAAGTGGGCAGAGCAGATGCAGTGTCTAATCAAATCCCTGCGTTAGAGATTCAAGGATTTTTTATGAACTCTTATCTAAATCAGTTATTTAAGTTGGAAGGTAAAGTTGCGGTCGTGATCGGCGGTGGTGGCTATCTTTGCAGTGAGATGGCCAGAGGCTTCGCCCGCGCGGGATGCGCAGTCGCGGTTCTGGACCTACGGCCGGAAAAGGCTACGGCGGTCGAGGCCGAGTTGAGATCGGCGGGCTTTGATCGGGTCATGTCGCTCACCATCGACGTCGCTAAAAAGCAGGAGCACATTAATGCGCTCGAACGAGTGCTTTCGGCCTTCGGTCAGGTCGATATCCTGGTGAACGGCGCTGGAATCAACAGCCCCACGCCTTTTCTGGAGCTGACCCTTGAGGAGTGGTACGCCATCCTTGACTCTCAGATCACCGGTACCTTTCTCGGTTGCCAGGTTTTTGGGGGCTACATGGTCGAGCGGGGCCGTGGGTCGATTATCAACATTTCATCGGCCTCGGCGGGACCTCCGCTTTCCAAAGCGTTTACGTACTCGGTTGCCAAGGCCGGTATCAAGAACCTGACACAGAACTTGGGGCGTGAGTGGGGGACGAAGGGGGTTCGGGTCAATGCGTTACGCCCCGGTTTTTTCCCGACCGAATGGAATCGCAAAAACTTCATCACCCCCGAGCGCGAGGCGGCCATTCTTGGCCATACGCCAATGGGGCGTTATGGAGAGCCTGGTGAATTGCTCGGTGCCACTTTATGGCTCGCATCCGATGCGTCCAGTTTTGTCACCGGCGCTGAGATCGCAGTTGACGGTGGCTTTTCCTGCATGACCATCTGAGGCTTCCAAACATTATTTGACGGGCATGCAGGGGACAATCTATGGAGTAATATTATGAATCAAAGAACTGTTGTTATCACCGGCGGGAATCGTGGTATCGGTTTGAGCATCACCGAGGCTTTTGTCAAAGCCGGCTATTCGGCAATCGTAGGCGCGCGTCAGGAGGCGGGGCTGGGGTGCCGATTTGGAGATCAAGTGTCCTTCGTTCCCACCGATGTGCGCGACGAGCTGGCGCACCAGAAACTCGTACAACGCTCTCTCGATCAGACCGGCCGGCTTGATGTTTATGTGAATAATGCAGGTTTATCTTCATGGCGACCGATTAGTGAAATTGACGAGGAATTTTTTGATGAAATGATCGGCACAAATCTAAAGGGGGTCTTTTGGGGCTGCAAAGCCGCAGTAAGCGCAATGGCCGAAGGCGGTAGCATCATCAATATCTCCAGCATTGCCGGGAAGCGCGGTAGTGCCAATAACTCTGCTTATTGCGCTTCCAAGTTCGGCGTGAATGGCCTGACCCAGGCACTGGCGAAAGAGGTCGGTCATCGAGGAATCCGCGTGAATGCGGTGTGCCCTGTGCTGATTCCTACCGAGGGGCTGATACATGCCTTAAAGAGTCCCTATGGGCCGGCAAAAGGCGATCCAGAGGCGTTCATTTCCAAATTCGCAGTGGACAATGCAGCATTAAAGAGACTGCCGACCGGATCCGAAGTGGCTGCGATGTGCGTGTTCTTGGCGTCGGAAGGGGCATCAGCTATCACCGGTCAATGCATCAACATAGACTGTGGCGTCTTTCCACAGTAATGAGCTAATGCGAATGAAGATTGTTGCCGTTATTCCCGCGCATCTCGCCTCGATTAGGTTCCCTCGCAAAATTCTGTTCCCGTTCCATGGTCTGCCTATGATCGAGCACGTCCGACGTCGTGCGCTGCTCTCTGATACTGTGTCGGATGTGTATGTGGCGACCTGCGATGAGGAGATCGCTGAAGTAGTCAACGAATTTGATGGAAAGATCATCATGACGGCAAATACGCACACCAATGGCACCAGTCGGGTTGCAGAGGCGGTGAAAGACATTGACTGTACCCATGTGATGCTGCTGCAAGGCGATGAGCCCCTGTTGTTGCCCCGTCACCTTGATATACTTGCGCAGGCGATTTCTGCTGAACCTGAGGGCGATGCCTGGAACGCCACTGGATCCATCGAGAACGAGGAGGAGTTAGACCGTCATTCCTTTGTGAAGTGCGCCGTTTCGGGGTCAGGTCGTATTCTTTACTGTTTCAGGCGGACGCCCTGCTACAGTACATTCGATGTGCAGAAGTCTTTCGTGAGGAAAATCCTTGGGATTATTGCCTATCGCAAGGACTTCTTGCTGCATATCACTGCGCTTTCTGCGTCTCCGATTGAACAGGCCGAGTTTATAGAGCAGATGCGCATCATTGAAAACGGTTACAGTTTGTGGTCTGTCCCCGTCATTCCTAGCCTGCCCTCGGTAAATGAGCCTGAAGAGGCAGAGATTGTTCTGGATTACGTTAGGCACAATACTGAGCAACAAGAGTTACTTGAACGGATTTCAGGTTGATCATCATGATGCGGAAAGTTTTTTATGGTGTGTGGTGGGCTTTGGTGTGAACGAAGAACAATATCGTTCGCTCTGCGAGGCCTGCGATCGATTGCTGCTTGCACCAGACTCGACGATCGAGCGGGTTGCGATCCCGTGGTTGCATGTCATTCGTGAACACCCGGTCTTCCTTGCCAATTACGTTGATCTGTTCGAACCCACCAAGGGCGGCAAGGCGATTGTTCGTAAATGGTTGCGGGTTTTCCGTAGAAGAGCATGGTGGTTCAGGCAGATTCTGAGGTCTCTGCAGGCGGATGGCAGGCAATGGTTCGGACCGGATCAGCTTCCCAGAGGGATTGATGCTTTGTTTGTCTCCCACCTGCTGAATTCATCCCAGGCTGGCCAGTCGGATGATTTCTATTTTGGTGGGTTGCCCAATGAGATGGTCGCCAAGGGCCATTCAGTGGTGATCGCGCTAATCAATCATTCTGGTCAGTCTGCCTCTCATCTCGCCGACATGTGGAAGGAAAGCTTGGTGCCGCGGGTGATTCTCTCTGGTTCTCTTCAGTTTTTGGAGGAAGTTGCCTTACGCCATCGCCTTAAGACGGAGTCTCTTAGGTTAAGAAAACTCGCCACAAGAGAGGATCATGGATTGGCTCGGTGCGTTATTGCGCGGGCATCTCAAGAAGCCTTGTCAGGCGGCTCACTCACAGCGCTATGCATGGCCTCGCAGATTGGCGCACTGGTCACAAAGCTGTGGCCGAAAGCAATCGTGGTCACCCATGAGGGGCATTCCTGGGAACGGGTGGCTTTTGCTGCTGCCCGCAAGTCATTTCCTGGAGTGCGGTGTATCGGCTACCAGCATGCTGCGCTCTTTCGCCTTCAGCACGCCGTTCGGCGCAACCTTGCGCTAGGATACAATCCAGATCAGATCCTAACGGCCGGAACAGTCGGCAAAGCGCAGATGGAACGCGCGCCGGGCCTGAACGGGATTCCGATTTCTGTACTAGGATCAAATCGGGCCTTTAAGGGGGCTACTATTAACGGTGGACTCCCGATACATCCAGACAAAGTAGATCAGTTGGATAAGCCCGCGTGTCTGGTTCTTCCAGAGGGTATTGCGAGTGAATGTCACTTCCTGTTCGAGTTTTCCATGGCTTGTGCGCAATCGTGCCCGGAGATTCAATTCGTATGGCGCTTGCATCCAATTGTGACGTATGAATCTCTGGCAGTGCAGAATCAGAAGTTGCGAACCCTTCCAAGAAATATCGTGTTATCCCAGGCAACACTTGAAGAGGATATTGCTCGCTGTCGCTGGACCCTTTACCGGGGAACCACTGCGGTTGTTCCGGCGGTGGTGGCCGGGTTGCGTCCAATCTATCTGCAGTTGTCGGGCGAGCTCACAATTGATCCGCTCTATGAGCTTGAAGTGTGGCGGACGAAGGTCGCAAGTGTTTCCGAGTTTATACAGGTAATTCGTTCGGACGTTGATGCTTGCAACGGGTTTACAGAAGCAGACTTCGATCTGGCACGGAGATATTGTGAATCTTTTTTCTTACCGTCCGATGTTGGTGTATTGATAACATAGAAACTTAATCAGCCACCGGAAGATTTTATGATTAAGAAGAGTTCATTTATGCCTTCTTCCGCGGTTAGTGCTCTATAGGATTATACCCCATATTTACACCGTACCGAGGATTCTCTCCCCTCGGAACAGATTGAAGGCCATCTGTGTCGGAAAAAATGAGCCTTGCTACCATGTGATGGCTTACAATGAATTCTTAAGGAGAACTTTCGTATATGAAATTTTTCAAACGCTTATTCCCGGCCAAAAGTCTTGAACTACCGGCAGGTGTTCTGCCAAGACGCATTTCTCTATTGGATATCGGTGCACGGTGGGGAGTACAGTGGCCTTGGGATCGTGTAAATCGCGATTTACTGTCGGTGGTGTTGGTGGAACCGGATCCAATCGAGGCAGAAAGGCTCCAGGCGACACTCAGCGCTAATGAAGGTTTGGTTCTCCCCTTTGCACTCTGGCGCGATGAGCGAACCTTAACCCTGAACTTGAATCGTTCCCTAGGGACGTCCTCCATATATCTACCAAATAGGCAATTTCTCAATCAGTTTCCCGAGGCGGAGCGCTTCGATGTCATCGAAACACTGGAGATATCAGCAGTCACCATCGACAGTCTGGCATCTGCAAGACGGATACCGCAGGTCGATTTTGCCAAGGTCGATGTTCAGGGAGCAGAACTCGCCGTTCTTGAAGGGGGGCGCAATCATCTTGCGGCTAATCTGGTGGGGCTGGAAGTGGAGGTGGAGTTTGCAGAACTCTACACCGGGCAACCGCTATTCGGTGAGATCGAGGCTTTTGTACGCGAGCAACTCGGTCTTGAGTTGTGGGATTTGCGTAAGGCCTACTGGAAATATGAGCAAGAAAAGCATACTCCTGGCCCAATTAAGGGCCGTCTGGTATTTGGGGATGCACTGTTTTTACGGCCATTATCGGGTATGGAGGCATGGCTTGTTACAATGCCGCCTGATTTGGCAAAAGAGAAAGTAATAATGCTGATGGTCACAGCGCTGGCTTATGGGTATTTTGACTACGCTGCTTTCCTTTTGAGCGCGCCGTCACTTGATCAATACTTTACTCTACCTGTCCGCCAAGCGCTGCAGCGTACCATGAGTTCGCGTGGCGGTGGGTTCCGTCCTTTTCGCTATGGTAACGGCCCCTTGTTTGTGATATTGGATGCGCTCGCAAGAGCCGTGGAGCCAACCCACGCGGGGTGGGCATGCGGCGGCCGTCGACTAGGATCGCTTAAGCGAGGCTCTTTCTGGTTCTGATAAGAAAGTTTATTTCCGACAAGACCAGTTAAAACCTATCAAAGTGATGATTGTTTGGTGTGCGTGCTTAAAAAAGATGACCAGTTCTATACGGGATTATGATTTTGCATGGGATCGAAGAACTCATGGGCTGAGTGAATGATGTGATGAAACCAATGGTCGATATCCAGAAAGGGAAGCTGTCGAATACGGCTCTCTTCTGAACGGGATAGCAAATGCTTCACCAATGACAAATTCGCCAGCTCCCGGACCACGCTAATTCCCGGGCATAAAGCACCAGTGGCGATGCGGCTTCCTCATCCCGGCTGCCGCCGGGACTGTAGCCGATTATGGACCAAACAACAAGTTACTCTTTGATAAACCGCCCCAGCGGGGTGTGGGGCGCTAATGAAAAACAAACTTACTGCCGTTATTCCTACCCGTAATCGTCCAAGTGAGCTCGCCAATGCCGTAGCTTCGGTTCTTGCCCAAACCCGCGTTCCGGACGAATTCATTATAGTTGATCAGAGCCCCGGCGACGAATCCCGAACGCTGGTAGAGTCTCTTCTGTCAGGGGATGGGCGCATCCAGGTCCTCTATATCCACGACCCGCGTATTTCCGGTCTGGTAGAGGCAAAGAGCGTAGCGGCTGGGCGGGCTGGCGGAGATATCGTTTGTTTTCTTGAGGATGATGTGATCCTGGAGCCCGACTACATTGAGCAGATTGAACTGGGCTTCGTTGACAAACCCGAAATGGTGGGCTGCTGTGGCATTGTGACCAATCCTCCACGACAGCCAATCGGATACGAATTTATCTTTCACATGTTCCACCGCGGAATCTTCAGGGATATCCGCGTCGGACTTTTTGGACGTTTCAACGGGCGAGGCCACCCTCTGATTGTCAGCAAGTTTTTATCCGGCGGGTTGTCGGCCTGGCGAAAGGATGTTTTTGTCGCCGTCCCGTTCGATGTTGCCAGCAGCTTCCACATGTTTGAAGACATAGACTTCTCTACCCGGGTTGCTATGCATTTTGGTCCACGGTTGTATATCAATCCAAATGCGCGCTTGGAACATCACTGGTCACCACTTAACCGCGAAGATTTAGCACCAAGGCAGCGGCGTAAATTGATCGAGTGCATTGTCTATTACAAGAAGCGACGCGATTGGCCATGGGCAGCCTTTGCCTTGCCTTGGCTTCTAGTGGGGTTGTTTCTTGAGTCTGCGTTTAAGTCATTTTTGGCTCGCTCTTTTGACCCGCTTCTGGCGTATTTCGCTGGTATACGTGAAGGCTTCGCTAAATGAATTATGGTAAAAGTAAAATAGAATATTTGGCGATCCCAATAACAATAACATTAATGATGCTCTCGGTTGTGGCGGGGGATATTGCATTGCTTATTAATGACCGTGAATACCATGTATTTTTTTCTGTGATTACATTATTGTATCTGTTTCCTTATCTTTATATAATTCTTCTGAGCAGATCTCAGCCACCTCTTGCATGGACTATTGTTTTTTTTATTGCATTGAAGGTTTATTTTCTTGTTATGGGGAATATTGATGGCAGTATTGCTTTATCTGATGGAGGTGACGCGGTTACAGTACATATTCCGAATGCGCAGAAATTAACATCCTTTAATGATTATATAGAGCATTTATTTTCTGTGGGCGGGGTGTACAATGGAAGATTGACACATGTCTTGATTGCACTTTATTCTTTAGTGTTAGTATACTTTAACTTCGATCAATTTGCATGGGTTAATATATACAACATAGCTTACATCTTTAATTCAATTATTTGTATTGGAACTATATTTATATATTACCGGGCCGCCTTGATTTATTCATCTTCGATTGACTTTTCTCGCAGAGCTGCTTGGTTTATTGCTCTTAATCCGTTCTTCATTTTGATAACATCTCTGCCGCAAAAGGAACCGCTATTGTTTTTTGCATTATCGCTTTTTTTGTATTTTCTTGTACAAGGTAAAAAGAACTACATTATTTTATTAGCAACTCTTTTAATAATTCTATTTGAGAGAGTGTACATGATTCCTCTATTGTTGACTATCGTGGTGTTTTATGGAAAAATAATCAAGCCAATAAATATTATTCTTGTGCTTGCTGGATTATTCTCAGTACAATCGTTTATCGGCTTTGATATGGCATTTTCAATGCATGCGGCTCATGTTGAAGCACTAACAGATATTGAGGGGTCATTTATTGAAGGACATGGTCTGATTTCTAATATAATAAGAACATTTTTTGGCCCCGCATTCTTTAGGCCGTTTTTGTCTGAATATTTATCGTTCCCTATTTTGTATTTAAGCCATACTTTGCTGTTTGTTTTTTATTCCTATATCGCCTTGAAATCTATCACCAATTTGAAAGATATCGGGCTTGTAATCTTTTTGTCATATTTATATACTTTAGTATTTATTCCATTTCATGGAACATTTAAGGTGTTTTTAGTCGTTTCCTTTTCAGGTTTATTTTTAGATGAGATATCATTTGTTAAACTAAGTAAGATGCCCCGTGGTATGCCACGGGGCATCTTTAACGCACCTTATTTGCTGCGCAGGCTCTTGCGAAAATCCACAAGCGCCTATGCGGATAAGGGGAACGCTCCACTTCCCTTATAACCCCTTCGGTAAGGCATGCATTCATTCCCGCGGCAAGCCGCGGGTATTCTGCAAAGGTTATTGATAAACAAAATCATTAATATGCAGGCTCACGCCCCGCGATTCTGAAGTTTATCCCGCAAATTTTATCTTTTAAGGCCAATGTAAAATCGGTTGCTTTGGAGATGAAGATGACTTGGCTACGAAACTGTCAATGGGAAAGTAAAAGTGTACCAATTTCGGGAATTGAAAAGTGTACCACCCACCTCCATGACGGTTGTTCTTTAAGCAGGTAAGACGGTC
>JAGVGM010000163.1 GCA_020057065.1 Thermodesulfovibrionia bacterium | reverse complement strand
GAGTGCATCAAAGTATGGAATAGAGCTGGCCGGGATAGTACCCTATGATCATAATATTACAGAGTACGATCTTGACGGGAAGCCGCTGATTGACTTGCCGGATGACTCCCCTGCTGTTATCGCGGTAGGAGAGATACTTCACAAACTAGAAATCCTCGTCTAGCACCTTGGATCTTACTGCCCCTTTAATCCAATTCTGGGATGCCTTGAGTGACCTCTCAGGGTCTTTAAGATTTTTCCATATCTCCTTGTCTTTTGGTGTCCCCATAAATGGGCTTATGGTCCTTTCCAGTGAATTGGCGACCCATATCATCATCTTAACATTTTCCTTTAGTTTATCTATGTTTTCCCGGATGAAGTTTACAAAGGGGGCAGGGCTTTTCTCTGAAGGAACTACCACTATGTGTTCAGCAGTTACCCCCTTTAATGCTTCCAGAATTTCAGCTATAAATACAATCGAGGGAAATATAAAGAGATGGAGTTCATGGTTGTCTTTAACTGCCTTAATGGTCTTGCCGGCACCTTGTATCTCTGACTGAATATCCGATATCTCATATCCTGATTTACGCATCAGATCCTTTACTGCATCTTCTACTATCCGGGAAACCATAGGGAAACGCAAATTGGCAAGACGTTTAAACCCCCTTTCCAGTTCATCGGGCATGTACTTGTGGGTGGGTGGGGTGTAAAATACCTCTCCCAGGTAGTTAAGCTGTACATGCATATCCGGAGAGAAGACAGAGAGGCGAATCTTTCCTGTTATCCCATCAAAGATCATCTGTTTTACATCACCTTCCAGTTGTTTTTCCAACCTCTTTTTATCATCCTCAGCCAGACTGTCAACTTCCTGATCTATCTCCCACATCAATTCCTCAGCGGACACCGCCCTGTACTTCATAAGGTAACCCGATATATTTCCTAAAACCTTTGGTAACAAACTCTCCATTTTAAGAATCCTCCGTCCTTTCAGATTTATTGTCCATATTATAGCATAACTCTGTCAAATCCTTCAAATTAAGACACAAAATCAATAGTAATAAGTTTAAGAAATTGAGAATCGTAGGGTTCGATTTCCTCCCTCTCTATCGAAAGCTTACCTTCAAGAAATTCTGATATGTCCTTTAGAAGTCTTTTCCAGTTTTTATGTCCGTTCTTATAATCTCTCCATAGTACCCTGAGATTCTGAAGCCTCTTTTTTGTAAGGCTGACAGATAACAACTTTTCCTTGATCTCTTCCCATTTCTTTTCAATCTCTTTTTCCTCAGGAAAGTCCATGAGGTATTCATCGAGTCTGAGATCCATCTCCCTTATGATACTCGATACAAACTTCTTGCTCTTATCGCTTGTTAATTCACCGAGTGTTGGATCCACTGCCTCCCGTTGTTCCACCTCTTTGTACGTTGCCTCAATCTCCTTTACTATTTCTGTATTTACTTCATAGACCTTTTCAAAGAAATCAGGTATAACCCTTGTCTCCTCAGGAGGGCAGGAAATATAATCAAGAATCTTTGTCTTATTCTTTATCATCTTCCCTGTTAAGAGGTCATAAAGATACCAGAAGTGGAAATCATCACCATATTTATAGTAGAAAAATATCCCCTTTATCTCTCTCTTAAGCCCGCTGTAAATCCCGAGAGGAATTGATTCCAGTTCTCTTACAGTCTTTTCTCTCAGGTAATCCATCAATGGTTGATAAAATTTTTCACCGCCTCCGAATGCCTCTTTTTCCAAATCGTCAAAGACAGTTTCATCCTGTTCCTGCAATCTTCTTATGATTCCGAATACCTTTGGGTTTACTTCTTCACCAAGGACGGTGGTGTCAAGGCCGATCGAGTTGTCGATGTTTCTTATCTTATTTTGAAGGATTTCTACAAGGCGCAGAAGACCTTCCAGTTCCTCTTCCGGAAAGAAGTTGTATACATAAATTTGCTTGAAGGGCGAACCTATTCTGTCGATTCTGCCGGCTCTCTGGATCATCCTGGTAGGATTCCAGTGTAGATCATAATTAATAAGATACCGAGCCTTCTGGAGGTTCATCCCTTCGGAAAGGACATCAGTGCTCATGAGAACATCTGTCTTTCCACTCATAAAATTATCTACAATTTCCGAACGTCTTCTGGCAGAAGTTATCCTGCCGGATATCTTCTCAATGCTTGTTTTTGAAAAAAGAGGGTCAGTAGATACATCCTGATAAATATAATCAAGGGTGTCTGCATAGTACGTGAAGATAACAACCTGCCCTTTCTTGCTCAGTTCCAGAAGCCGTTTTTTCAATTCCTTAAGCTTTGCGTCAGCCTCCGCATTTATTGTATCAACTTTCTTACCCATCTCATTAAAGAGTTCTATGTCCTTTTCTATATCCCCTATTAGTTTCTCCTTTTCGTAATCCTCAAGATTTATGTCCTCCAGTTCCTCTAAAAATTCCTCGGCGGTTTCTTCATCCAGGTTTGATACATATTTATAAAAGGTCTTTTTTGTGAGTAACTTACCCTTTTCAAGATATAACTTTAACCGTTCAAGAAAACCCACATGATTTGCTACACTCTTTCTGAATGCCTCTACACTGCTTTCAAGTCTCTTGAGAAGGATGGTTCTGAAAATACCCTCCAATGCTATCATTCGCCCTAAGGCCATCTCTTCTGCCTTAGATAACTTTTCTACCTTTTTATATTCAAGCAGGCGGTAATAGGCCATCGTTAGTTTTTCGCCGATTGTTTGGGAAATATCACTGTAGAGTCCTTGATATGCCCTATCAAGGTTATACTCTATGTTTTCGAGAATCCTTTCAGGGAAAATAATCTTACTGCCGTTTATCTCTGCGTCAGGATAGTTCTGTTTTATATAATCTCTTGTCCTCCTTATTGATATTTCATTCATAAGGTCATTGAGCAGCGTGGGATCGCCTTGTTTATCAATATCTTTGAAGAATTTTAGAATATCGGAGATCCCTTCCTTGAGAAAAGCCCTCTGATCCATTAGGATAAGAATCATTACCTGCCAGTACAGGTCCCAGATTGTATTATTGATCGGAGTAGCGGTTAAGAATAATATGTACGGTCTTTCCTTACCTTTTGTTATATGGTCAATCATAAGGGTAAAGAAGTTCTCCCAGCGATTGGAGAGCGGATTTCTGAAATTATGGCTCTCATCAACGACTATTAAAGAGACCTCTTCAAGGTTTCCTCCAACAGCCTTTTTTGCCTTTTCTAAAAAATCCGCTGAAGCAAGTTCTTCCTGAGAAAGGATGCTCTCAGCAAGGATAAGGTCTTTTACTTCATTTCTCCACATTTCTCTTAACTGTGCAGGACAGATTATAAGGAATCTCCTTCTTTTATAAAAGCCAAACTCCTCTATAATTCTTTTAGCTATCCACGTCTTGCCCAAGCCAACAGAGTCAGCCACCATGCATGCCCTGTATTTCTTAAGACGTGTAAAGATTCTCCTCACAGCATCTTCCTGAAATTCAGCGAGATTAACCTTTGAAGATGGACGATATTCTTCTTCCCTCTCAATCACATCTTCATGGACAATGTCTTCTTTCTGAAGTTCAAAGAGAGATTTTATGTAGACCTCGTAAGGGGTGTATTCTTTGGTGCCAAAACGGGAGGCTTCAAGGAAATTGATAAGTTCAGCCTTAAAATCGGCAGCCTGATTCCAAAACTTATCAAACCAATGCGTCCTCACATATTCGGCTTCTGATTCAAGGGAAACAGAGTTTAGCTCTGTATTATGGGTAAGTCCTGAGGGGGTAAAGTTAGATGAACCGACAACGACGAGCTGATCGAAAATATATGCCTTTCCGTGGAGGAATTCCTTATCATAGAGTCTGACCTCCACATTTTCTTTATTAAGAAATACTATGAATTCTTTTACTAGAGTATCTTTTTCCTTAGAAAGGTCAAACCCCTCAACTTCTTCCCTTATCATCTTCAGGAGAACATTCCCAAGAGTTGTACCACTTAGTATCTCAGGAGCTTTTCCCAAAAGAAGCCTAAAACCTTTAACCCCCTGGATATTCTCCTTTACTAGGGCATAAGCCTGGATGTTGAAAAAGGCAGTAGCGATGTCAAACTGTGTATCGGGAATCTCCTCAAGGACACTGTTGAGGAAAGTGGATAGCTTTACATCGCTGTTATCAATGATTTTCTTAGGTATCATAGTATAGTTTACTGAAGTTCTTAAGACTTGAACTTTGATAATTCATCAAGCAATTCGTTAGAAACATAAAAACCCTTACCTTTGAGTTCTTGAGCCTTTTTAAAAGCACTCTCTATAAGTCCAAGTTTTTCAGCTTTGAGCAAAACACCAATGCTACCGCTAATAGACAATCCTAAATCTTCTGCAACCTTGCGAGCTTTTAAATCATCAATTAATGCTCTACAATCAGTCTCATAGGCAAGAGATATAACTTCGGATTCACCTCTTCCTAAGTTTAAATCAAACATTAAGATATTGATTAATTTGCTTTCAACCTTTCGCACTGAGTAGCAATCAATATTTACATTGCCGAATTCTTTGACAACAGCATCGGGCAAAATAATCTTCTTATAGATTTTACAAAGGACTCGGAGGAGTTCAATTTTTTCGAGGGCTATTAAAACAGAGGTGTCAACAATGATCGATTCAGGCATTAGTCAGTTCTTTCTCGAGATTTGGTTTTTGATACTTTATTGGAGCTATCCCTCTATGCAACAATACCTCAACAAATGCCCTTTCAGAATATCCAGCCATTTCAGATGCCTTACCTAGAGATACTAAACCTTCATCAAGAAGCTTTATGGCAAGCAATAGTTTTAATTCTTCCTCTGGTATATTTATCTCAGGAAGAGTCACTGATTTGCTCATTTATACTCTCCTTTCTTTAAATGCAGTAACCCAATAGAAGACTTTTTTCTTCCTCTGCAAAATAAGGGCATAATTGTATTCTTCGAGCCATACATATATCCTCAGGCCTTTATCCGCCGTACCCTCCTGATATTGTCAAACCTTATTTAGTTTTTTTATTCACTATAGGATGGGAGGAGTCTATATGGAGTTCATTATGAAAAAAGTTAAGTTGCCACATTTTCCCATTCAAACCGCTTTTTAAGATCGTTGCAGAAGCTATGACGAAGTTTGCCGTCGTGTTGAAGTCTTCCTATGACTATGCCTGGAGCAATACCAATTTCGGAGGCAAATTTTTGTATGGAGGCTTTACTGTATTTTCCTGATTGTATGAACTGTCTGTTCTGTTTTGGAGGAATCAGAATATCAGAGGCAAACTTGTCAGCATCATCTTCTTTGGAGTCCTTACCATCGCCCTCGATAAAAACTTCTTTCTTTCCATGCAGGAGTATATGTCCTGCTTCATGGAAAAAGCTGAACCATAATTGATCATCGCTTTTATAACGAAGGCTTAGTTGAATAACGGCTTTATTTGAGTTCATCCACCATGTTGCACCACACGCCCGTATCTTGGGAAGGTCAGGCACAAAAACGACGGCAACACCTGCTTCAGCACACAAATGAATAACTTCTGGTTGAAAAACATCTGGAGGTTGAACCGTAAGTTGACGAATTTTTAAAATAGTATTCTTGAATTTTGATGTGTTAAATGGTTTACATTTAATTTTCTGCGCGATCAGTTCTCCAACTCTGAGCCATGAGGCAATCGCATAAGGGTCACCTTGAAACACCGGAGACTTACGATACGCCACCTGAGCACCCATCCACCTCTCTTCCCATCGCTCGGGGGAAGCCACACCAAAAAAATTTAAGACTTCCTGAAGCTGCTGAACCCTGTCTGAATGTTTTTTTACACAACCCATCTTGATGAGTGCATTCAGGGGCATTTTCTTCAGCCAGTCAATATGCTGATGCAATCTTCTTTGCTCATTTATTCTCGCCAATGTTTCCTGATAATTCCGTTCAAGATTATTCCAAAAACTTGCAGGTATGCCCAGAACACGTTCTAATTGCAAAGCTGTTTCTGGTATTATTGCAGTTTTCCCTTTAATGATCTCATTGATCGTCTTCTTGGGCCTGCCAGTGCGTTTGGCTAGCTCAGCCTGTGACATTCCTATTGCTTCTAATGTCTCAAGGAGCGTCTCTCCCGGCGGCACTGCATAATCAGGTTCAAACTGACTTTTTATATCTTTACTCATGTGTATCCTCCACTCCGATAACCCTGATCTTCGTTACCTTTGTCCAGTCAAGCCCTCCATCCTTTTTTTTTGGTATCGGGTTGTCTGCCGGCTCGAATATGAGACGAAATGGATGGTCAAGATCAACAGAGAGCTGTCCTTTTCGATTGCCTTTTAACTCGTGGCACCGCGCCTGAGGGAGACACCGCAAGAGATCGAGTGTATCAGCTGCTTGCAGCTCGTTCAGCCTTCTTTTCAGAAGATTTGCCCTCCGTGCACCGAATCTTTTCACAAGAAGATTCTTATTATTGCACTCTTTTTCGAGCTTGACCGTTTTAAATAAGATAACCATAGGTTAGATATTATGTCAAGTAAATTATTAACCCTTTAGGTTAATAATTTTTCTTACACACTCCTTGCCTTCTCAAGCCTATTCTTCACCAATTCACAAACCGCCCAATAGACCTCATTCCGCTCGTCTTCTGTCAAGCCGAGAACGTCAAAGACAATATTGTCGAGGGCTTTGCGGTCAGGCAAGGGGTTAGGCTTTTGCTC
>JAGVGM010000086.1 GCA_020057065.1 Thermodesulfovibrionia bacterium | reverse complement strand
GAGTCCGTTTCGAGTGCCTGGTTCTCCACTCGCGGAGCGCTGGCACCCTGCACTCACCGTTCAGCGCCGCATTCCCCACGAGCGGAGCGAGTGGGGAACCAGTGATTAGACAGTTTATTAGTCCGTTGTTAGTCAGTTACAAAACTATAACAGAACGTATTGAACCGGTCAATAGCTCTTGAAAATTATTGACATGTCTGCCGGATATAATTATACATTTCCAATGACTTGTACGCTATTTGTGATGTTAGTCATATTGAAAATTTCGGGCATGACAGTTAAGGCTCTAAGTGTCTTTACTTATGAACGAGTTAGTAACATGAATATTTCGTCAGGAGGCGTCTGGAACCTGATTCCCGATTAAGACCTTCGGGAATGACAAAAAAGCGGACATTATTTAAGCAGTTTTCAATAATACAAACGCAAAAAGTTTTGTTACATTTTATAAAATCTACCCCAACCCTCTCCTCACCCTAACCGTATTCCCATGCGCCTCAAGACCCTCAACATCAGCGATGGTTACAACGGTACCTGCAAGTCTGTTGAACCCCTCTCTTGTGGCGTTGATCAGGCTGGTACGTTTTATGAAATCATAAACTCCAAGGGGCGATGAAAAGCGGGCGGTGCCGCCGGTTGGGAGCGTGTGATTCGGTCCGGCAGCGTAATCGCCGAGGGGCTCGGGCGTCCATGGACCGAGGAAAATGGCGCCGGCATTCTTAATTTGCGGTAATATACGTGAAGGATTTTTAGTCATTATCTCAAGATGCTCGGGTGCGATCCTGTTCGCAATATCTGCCGCATTCTGAAGATTCATGGTAATGATTATAGCGCCGTACTTTCGGAGAGATTTTCTTGCTATCTCTTTTCTCTTAAGATTTTTTAGTTGCTTTGCAAGTTCAGTCTGCACTGTCTTTGCAAGCCCTTCAGAATCAGTAATTAATATTGATGAAGCCATCTCATCATGCTCTGCCTGACTGAGCAGATCCGAAGCGATAAAGGATGGATCTGCTGTTTTATCGGCAATTATGAGTATCTCGCTGGGTCCGGCGACCATGTCGATCCCGACATCTCCGAATACCATCTTTTTTGCAACTGCAACAAAGATGTTACCGGGGCCCGCAATTTTATCAACTTTTCTTATTGTCTCAGTGCCATAAGCAAGCGCTGCTACGGCCTGGGCGCCGCCGATCCTGTAAACCTCTTTTACTTTAAGTAATCTTATTGCTGAGGCAACATACGGATCGATCTTTCCACCGGGAGTTGGAACACACATGGCTATTTCTTTCACCCCTGCAACCTGCGCCGGTATTACATTCATCAAAACAGTGGATGGATACGAGGCCTTGCCTCCGGGAACATACACTCCGACCCGATCAATAGGCCTGATTATCTGTCCGACTGTGATACCGTTTCCCGAAAACTGCCATGACCTTTCCTTCTGGTGTTCATGAAATGTCCTTATCCTTCCGGCTGCATGTTTTAGCGATATTAAGAACTTCTTCTCTGTTTTCTTTGCAGCAGAGTGAATCTCCTTTTGACTCACGGCAAGTCCTCTCAGTTTAATTGAGTCAAATTTTTCCGTATATCTCTTAACAGCCCTGTCGCCCTGCCTTTTGACGTCAGTAATGATTTTCCTGACTGTTTTTTGGATATCGTCTTCAACTATCGAGGAAGAAGATCTTTTTTTCAAAAGATCGATAAATTGCTGAATCTGTTTTTCTCTCAGAATTCTCATGGTCTTTTCTTTGCAATAATCATAACGATTATTTAATTCTCCTAATCTTCGCCCCGAGCAAGCTTAATTTATTCTCTATTCTCTCATAGCCTCTGTCAAGATGATACACCCTGTCTATAACTGTTATCCCCTGCGCCGCGAGTGCTGCAACAACCAGCGAAGCGCTGGCCCGCAGGTCCGTTGCCATAACAGGTGCGCCTGTAAGCGTTTTTACGCCTTTTACCGTCGCGGTCGATCCTTCCACCTGTAAATCAGCGCCCATTCTTTTCAGTTCCGCTATATGCATGAACCTGTTTTCAAATATGTTCTCGGTAATAAGGCTTGTCCCATCGGCAATTGCCATCATTGCCATGAACTGCGCCTGCATATCGGTTGGGAATCCAGGATGAGGCATAGTCTTTATGTCAATGGAAGACAGTCTTTCCGGGCCCTTAATAATTAGTTTATCGTTTTTCTGAGTAATTTTTACGCCGGCCTCCTTCATTTTATTTATTACAGCCTCCAGATGTTCCGGCCTGCATTTATTGATTTTTATATCTCCATGTGTAATAGCCGCAGCGGCAATAAACGTTGCTGTTTCTATCCTGTCCGGTATTACCGTGTAATCAAGAGGCCGAAGTTTGTTAACTCCTGTAATTTTGATAATGCTTGTTCCTGCACCCTGAATATCAGCTCCCATGGATATTAATGCGTTTGCAAGGTCCACAACTTCCGGTTCACAGGCGGCATTTTCAATGAGGGTAGTTCCTTTAGCAAGGGCCGCGGCCATCATGAGGTTTTCGGTGCCTGTTACCGTCGGGATATCAAAATAGATCGCTGCGCCCTTAAGCTGTTTCGCCGTAGCCTCAATGTATCCTTCTGATAATGTGATCTTCGCCCCCATCTTTTCAAGCCCCTTTATGTGCAGGTTGATAGGCCTTGCCCCGATAGCGCAGCCGCCCGGCAGGGACACTCTGGCCTTGCCTGACCTTGCAAGCAAAGGGCCGAGAACAAGCACTGATGCGCGCATGGTTTTGACAAAATCATACGGGGCCTCAATAGATGTTACCTTTTGGGTTTGGAGTAGAACCTGGTTGTCTTCAAGGTGAAACCCAAAGCCAAGATGCGCAAGCAGTTTGCCCATGGTCATTACATCTCGAAGATTCGGCACGTTCTTTATGATATTCTCGCCTGAGCTGAGGATAGCGGCGGTCATGATCGGAAGGACGGCGTTCTTGGCGCCGCTGATCGTCACCTCGCCGTGCAACCTTATCCCACCTGTGATTTCTATCTTGTCCATCTTGCGTTTTTCATCCTGCAAAATATTATCAGGCGTATCGCGATACGCCCCTGCATAGGACTATATAATACAACTCTTCCATTGACAAATTCACCTGTTGCAATATCAGGTAAAACAATCCATATCAATTTTCTGTGTCTCTGACCTCGGGCTGAAATGGAAAAATTGTATTACAGATAAAAGAAAGAATTCTGAAATACTTCGTTAAACTTGGGGGCGAGGCAAATAAATGCGTCAAGCACGTCCGGATCGAAATGCCCGGGTATTGTCCTCCCGTCACCTTCGGTAATAATCCTGAGGGCTTCATCATGTGACATTACCGGTTTATAGGATTTTCTGCTCCTCATGGCATCATAATGATCAACCAGTATTACGATCCTGCCTTCATGGGGAATCTCATTACCTTTTAATCCGTTCGGGTATCCGGTCCCGTCCCAGCGCTCATGATGGTTAAGGGCTATCGATTCAGCCATTTGCAGCACCGGATGAGTGGAGCCGGAAAGAATATTTTGCCCGTGTAATGTGTGTGTTTTAACAACCTCGAATTCCTCAGATGTAAGAGAGCCCTTTTTTAAGAGTATGCTCTCGGCTATGTTTATTTTCCCGATATCATGCATGGGGCTTGAGTCTTTCAGAAGCTGGATAAAATGAGGAGGCATTCCCATTTTCCCGGCAATCAGCTCAGAGAGAATCCCTATTCTCATTATATGCAGTCCTTCTTCATAATCCCTGAATTCGGCAATGGACGTCAACCGGTTAACCAGATCTCTGCTGAAATTTTCACCCCTTTCCATGGCTATTTCCAGGTCATGTGTCCTTTGCCTGACCATATCCTCAAGATAAAGCTTATAAGTGTTTTTGAATCTTATCAGGTTTATTTGCTGGACCGCTTTATTTATTGCATGAATCAGGTAATCGGGCTGGAAAGGCTTAATGATGAAATCGAAGGCGCCTTTTCTGAGGGCCTCCACTGCCAGATCCATGTCAGCATACCCGGTCATAAGGATTACCGGAAGCAGGGGATTGAGACCGTGTATTTTTTCAAGGAGTTCAATACCGGACATCAAAGGCATTTTAATATCAGACACTACCACATGGAAGTTATCCCCCTTTATATTGGCGAGAGCCTCGTTTGCGCTTCTGCAGGTGATTACATGATATTGCTGTTCTGTCAGCGCCAGTGCTGCGGCATCAAGAAAATCCACGTCGTCATCCACCAGAAGAATTTTTTTCGTAATGCCGGGTTTCATTTTTTTACCTCTTCAAAAACTTCCATGCCTTTTTTATTTGTTATACCGCAACCGCTTCTTCACCTACTTCTTCGTCCACGGTCAGATATCTGTAGAGAGACGGTTTATTGTTTCTGAGAACGGGCAACAGATTTGTGAGGGGCAGTACCCCCGGTATTGTTTTGGAGCCCATGTAAAACTTCGGCTTACCGATCTCGGTAAGGCAAAAGCCTAACATCTTCAGGAGCCGGAAGAACCTGTAATCGACTGACATGAGCATGTGTGTTACTCCCATCTGTATACTTTTCATGATCATGGCCCTGCAGAGTTTTAATGTTATCTCGTGGTTTTTTAGAAATTGATGATCCGGCACTATGAATCGCGAGACTTCCACGCAGTAATCCATCTTTCCATAATATGCCTCTAATAAATCTTTCTGCTGAATTTCAAAGTGATTCTTTATCGGGAAATATAGCTCCCCCGGAATGATAAGCCGTGACGTCCCGGCACAATCGCCCAGGAAATCAAGGGCCAGAAACGTGATGCTCTGTTTCGCATCATACTCATCCTGCTCTTCCCCGGAGGGGTAGTCCTGTAAAGGAAGCCATCCAAGATCCCGGCACATCACTTTAAACCGCAAGCGGTATGCCAAGCTTTTCTCTTCTGCTTCCCTTGCCAGTATTATCTTCACAGACATACCGAATCTTCCTTTCAAAATCCAGAAGATGTGGAAATTTTTCAAAGGGATAAAGTCTTGTCGTCACAGGCAGTTCGGCAAATGCATGTTCGTACAGTTTTTCCAGGCTGAAGGTCGGATAAACGTCTTCTTTTAGCTGGATCTTCAGATATAAGATTTTTTCTTCCATGCAAAGCCTGAAATTACCAGTTGTAGTTGATGCGGTTTCCTCACTGTTGAAAATAGTCTCTTTTATTTTCTCGGGATATATGCGTGAGACGTTTTTCCCTCTTCCGAAATGTGCGAGTATATGGGAGCCGCAGGGACCGAAAATCGGTGTATAGCCCAGTGATTTAAGGGCACGGTTAATTTCATCCCTTGAAAGGGTCTTCCCTTTATCACCGCTCCTGTAGCGGATGAGCGGAAGCGCCCTGTTCGTGTCGACTGTAGTCAATATCATGGAATTATAAGGTTCGCACGGGTCGCTTAATGATTCGACGTATATCTCGTTTTCATCATATTCAAACAACATCGGACAGAAATCCGTTTCACCGAGCAGCGCCTGACCGAGCAGGCGGTCTTCAGACAATATTTTTCTGAGAAGGATAGTCTCATCGGTTTCGTAAAAATAGCAGAGCCCCAGCTCAGCCATGCCCATGAATGAATATACGCGCTGGGGCCCCGCTATGCCCTCAAGGTAATTCCCGTAGCCTAAGGGGGTCCATTCTCCGCCGATTATGATATACAGAGGGATATGTTTCCAGGGAATTGATTCTTTTACCCCGAGTTCAATAAGGTTTTTCATAAAAAGGGGTTCTCCGACCAGGATCAACTGATCAAAACAACTGCCTAACGATTTGATAACCGAAATTGCAGTATCTGTTCTCACACCTATGGAGGCAACGCTGGCGGTGGAGGACTGAAGCGATATTGCACCGGGAAGCATGTTAAGAAGCAGCGTTTTTTTGTATGCAGTATGAAAGCGGTTTTTAAGAATCCTATCGATAGTGCATGACGCCTTTTTCATGTCAGTATCACCGAACAGGCCGAAAGAGAAATCATCACCCGTTGAACCGGAACTCGGTATGATATTACGAACCCTGAACAACGGGATCATATGGATTGCGGAAGATATGAACTGTTTGTCGACAACGGGTAGTTCGCTCAGGTACTTAACCGTTTTCGGATTGATACCCTTGTTCTCAATGAACTTACTGTATGCCGGCCAGTTTCTGATGATTTTTTTAATATCCGCTGTTTTCATAAAATTTCCCCTTCTTGAAATTTAGATTAGCAAACCAATGGATGGATTTTTAACCTCCGAAGGCAGGAGTGCGCTGAAATTTTTACGAAAAAATATCCTCTATTTGGAGGATATGAGGTTATTGCCTCAGCGCTTTAATAATGGCTGAGATAAGTGACGTGCGGTTTTTCGCGTTGAATTTATTATAGAGGTTCTCAAGATGGTGTTTGACGGTGGTAACCTTGATACCGAGCCTCTCTGCGATCTCTTTGTTTTCCGACATTCCTTCTTCGACAAAAAGCCTGAGCAGGCTCTTTTCCCTCTTTGTGATCTTGAAGCGTTTCAATTTCTCCCAGGTAAACGGCACTTCCTTTTTCTGTTCTAGTGCCCTCCTGACCGCATCCAGGATTTCTTCTGTCTTAAACGGCTTGGTAAAATAATCAAAAACGCCATTTTTTACAGCGTTGATAGCGCTGTCGGTGCTCGGATAGGCGGTAATAATTATGACCGCAACCTCGGGACAGTTCTCAAATACATATTTAATAAGTTCCCCCCCGCCCATGACAGGCATGACAAGGTCGGTGATTACCACGTCGAAATGTTTTTTCTTGAGTAACTCTATCGCGTCAGTGCTGGTCCTTGCTGAAACAGCGGCATACCCGGAGCTGTTCATGATAAATGTCAGATTTCTCCTGAGCACATCTTCGTCTTCAGCTATTAGTATGTCCGGCATAATTTTTCACAGGGAACGATACGGTTACGGCGGTTCCCTTATCCACCTCGCTTTCAATAGTTATATTGCCGTCGTATTTTCTGGCGATCTGTTTGCATACTGACAATCCAAACCCGGAACCTTCGGCCTTGGAGGTGTAAAGAGGGGAAAATACCTTTTCAAGCATTGACCCCGGTATCCCGCAGCCTGTATCCCTTATGCTCAGACTGACAAAGCCGTTGTCCTGAGAAGTGCTGATGACGATCTGTTTCCTGGAGGTCGATATCATTGCCTCCTCTGCATTCCTGATAAGGTTCAGGAGTATCTGTTTTACATGACCGGGATTGCATGGGACAGACTGAATGTCAGAAGAGAGGTTTGAGACAACGGAGATGACTTTTCCATCAAGTCTCCGTTTGGTCATGTTGAGCACCTTCCGGATTTCCGTATTGAGGTCTACGGACTGCAGGGCTGCGTTGTCGGAACGATACACTTCGAGGATGCCTTTTACAATGCCCGACATCCTCTCGATCTCCTCGTGCATATCCTTGAAGATATCCTGCTTGTATTTAATGTCGGTTTTCAGATTGTTCACGATGAACAGGGCGGTCTCGATATTGGCGAGCGAATTGTTTATCTCATGAGCTATCTCCGCGGCAACCATGCCCTTTGCGGCAAATCTCTCAGCCTCTATCAGGCGCACGCCGATTTCTCTCTCTTTTGTTATGTCTCTCGCTATGATCATCAGACCCACGGTATCTTTGCCTTCCTGCACCGGGTTTGAATTTGCAGAGAGAATCAGCAAGCCGGAGTTCCTGGTCCTCATGACCATCTCAAAAGGCTCGGATGAAGGGCGAAACGCCCTTCTGAACCTCAGGAACGCTTCCTTCCTGTATTCTTCGTCAACAAAAGACAGGAAGTGCTGTCCGACGACCTCATCCGTGGTATATCCGGAGAGCTCAAGCCCCTTTCGGTTGAGCGACGTGATAATGCCTGCGGAGTCGACAAAGCAAATGATATCGCTCGCATTCTCCATGAGATTACGGTAATTTGCCTCCGATTTCCAGAGACGCTCATACGCTGTCTGAAGCTTTATGTGGTTATTCTCAAGGTGCTGCAGGGCTTCATTCAACGCCTGCTTCTTCCCGGCAGTCTTTCTGGCAAGCCTGATTATCCTGTTCTCCCACTTTAATTTATAAATGCAGCTCTCGGCCCCGAAGGCGACCCCGTTAATCCGGGAAGCGCCGTTTTCTGCGGCAATACCCGCAACCCTGCCGTTGTATCTGCCGATTTCACCCGGGGGTACGACACACTGGACTTCCGAGACCTCTGCAGGTTCCAAACCGAAAAGTTCCGTGAATATGCTGTACATCCCCTGATTGTACAGGCATGCGCCTCTTGTCTGTCTTCCCTTTATCTTCAATTCAATAGTGGCGCTCTCCCGGGTCGTTTCTATCACGTTAATCGTAATCACGTCTTTGGTGAAATACTGGGCCACCCTCGGTGTATACAGGATAAGACGCTCCGGAGTCAAAAAAAGGTTGAAAAGTATGTTTACTATACCGACGGATTTATAAGCTACGATACTTCTTCCGATCTTGAACATGATCATATCGTCTTTAAACAGGTGTACCAGTCTTTCTTCCAGCAGCCGTTCAACGTCCCAGGGGATCCAGTTATCCGAATCGGTAAGATAATTCTCGTCATAGGGTATATCGGCAAGGAGGGGAGATAAGAATTCCGGTCTGGTGTTTCTTACATAAACAAGAAAGGTTTTTACAACCCTGCAGCTTATTTCATTCATGACCGCAACCCATGGGAGCTACTAAGAACTCCCGCTTTGTCTTCCTAATTTTTATTTATGTTATCACAGGCGGATATGGAAATGGAGAAAAATCCTTAACCCCCTCTTTCCCCCTTAGATTAAGGGGGATGAAAGGGGGTTATCCTTCTTCAGGCTCCAACCGCTATCCTTTCAACCCCTGCGTAATCTTTTATTAATTCAATGGCTGTATACCCTGCGTTTTTTAGCATAGCGGTTACTGCATCTGCGCAATCAATACCAAGCTCAAGAATAAGCATTCCTTTGGGTTTGAGGAACTGCCGCGCAGATGGAATTATCATTTTGTAATAATCCAGCCCATTCGCCCCGCCGTCGAGAGCGCTTAGCGGTTCCCAGTCTTTGATCTCAGTTTGGAGATTTTTAATGTCATCAGATTTAATGTAGGGAGGGTTTGAGATGATGAGGTCGAAGAAAATTAATTCTAATAATCTCCCCTTACCCCTCTTTGCCAAAGAGGGGAATATAAGTCCCCCTTTGGAAAAGGGGGATTTAGGGGGATTTTTAAAAGGACTCAGGAGCTTTCCTCGAATGAACGAAACATTGTTGATCTCATTCAATCCGGCATTCCTTTTCGCATATGACAATGCATCGTCAGATATGTCAACGCCATAAACCTGTGCATCAGGAAATTCTTTTGCAAGGGCAAGGGCCAGACAGCCGCTGCCGGTGCATAGATCAAGAATGGTGATGGGTGATGGGTGATGGGTGATGGGTAACGAGTTTGGTTTTAAGTTTAGAGTTTGGAGTTTGGAGTTGATTATTTCGGATTTTTTTTGAAAGCTGACTGCTGACCGCTGATCGCTGACCGCTTTTATTGCTATCTCCGCCATCAACTCCGTCTCCGGACGGGGGATCAACACACCTTTGCCGACTTGTATTCTCAACCCCATAAATTCTACATACCCTAATATGTACTGTAGCGGTTCCCGGCTGGTTCGCCTGCTGACGACACTTTCAAGTAACGACATCTGTTTTTCAGTAAGTTCAGGGTCATCCCTGTAAATATCGATTACGTTTATATTAAGAGCAGTTTGTAGAATTATTTCAGCTTCTTTGTCATGGGAATCGATTTTATGGTGTTTAAGTGTTCTTGAGATGTCGTGTAATTTATCAAGGGCTTTCATTGCGTACAGGAAAGCTGTCAGCGGTCAGCTATCAGCGATCAGCTTTTTTGAATCTTCTGCTGATAGCTGACTGCTAATCGCTGACTGCTGTCTTTAAACCTCTTTCAACTTTTCCGCCTGATAGTAGGCTATAAGGTTGTCAATGACTTCGTCTAATTGTCCATCGAGGATAAGTGACAGCTTGTGAAGGGTAAGTCCGATCCTGTGGTCGGTCACACGGTTCTGAGGGAAATTGTAGGTGCGTATCCTTTCACTTCTGTCGCCGGAGCCAACCTGTGACTTTCTTTCCTTGGCTATTTCTTTTTGCTGTCTTTCTATTTCAAGATCATATAATCTTGAGCGCATTACTTTCATCGCCTTCTCTCGGTTCTTGATCTGGGAGCGGCTGTCCTGGCACGATACTGTCAGTCCTGTTGGAACATGCACGATCCTTACAGCAGAATAAGTCGTATTTACTCCCTGCCCTCCGGGACCCGAGGCACAGAATGTATCAACCCTCAGATCTTTTTCTTCCACCTTGATGTCAACTTCCTCGGCTTCAGGCAGCACGGCTACAGTGGCAGCAGAGGTATGGATCCTCCCGGAGGTCTCGGTTGCCGGTACTCTCTGAACCCGGTGAGTCCCGCTTTCGTATTTCATCCTGCTGTATGCGCCCTTTCCCTGTATAGATGCAATGACTTCTTTGATGCCGCCGATGCCGATAGAACTCAGGTCCATTATCTCGACCTTCCATTTTTTACTTTCAGCATGTTTGGTGTACATCCTGAAAAGGTCAGCGGCAAAAAGCGCAGCCTCATCGCCGCCTGTTCCTGCCCTGATTTCGAGTATTATGTTTTTGTCATCGCGGGGGTCTTTTGGAACGAGCATGAGTTGGATCTCATCCTCGATATGGGGCTTTTTCTCTTTCAATTCTTCAAGCTCCGCCTCGGCAAGTTCCTTTAAACCGTCGTCTCCTCCGGCGTTTAGTATCTCTTCTGCCTCGCTTATGCCTGATAAAATCTTTTTGTACTCATGTATCTTTTGAACAATTCCTTCAAGATCCGACCGTTCCTTTGAATACTTCTGGCTTATTGAGTAATCTGAAAAGATCTCCGGATCGGACAGTAATTTTATCAGATCGTTGTATTTGTTTTCGATTTGTTCAAGTTTATCCAACAACATTGATTTCCTTCTCCCCTGTTTCCAAAACTTCTTTCAGCGCCCTGACAGCGACCTCGATCTGGTCGTGCGAAGGGTTGCCGGTTGTTAATTTCTGAAGCCACAACCCGGGCGCTGCCGCAAAACGGACCAGAGGATGCTTCATCCTCTTTGATGAAAATTTTATAAATTCATATGAAATACCCGCAATGAGCGGCATAAGGATTATTCTCGATAAGAACTTCTCCATGAAATACCAGTCCTTTGGGATCATTGAGAAGATCAGGATGCTCATCATCATGACAATGAGCAGAAAGCTTGTGCCGCAGCGCGGATGAAGTGTGCTGTATTTTTCAACGTTCTCAGGTATAAGTGTCTCGCCGGCCTCGTACGCGTGAACCGTTTTATGCTCCGCGCCGTGATATTCGAACACACGCCTGATATCTCTGCTCATATTGATTGCCAGGATATAGGCGAGAAAAACCACCACGCGTATGACTCCGTCGACCAGATTGAAGATCAAAGAGCTGTTGTTGATCGATCCGAATAAAATTCCAAGCAGTTTTGTTGCATATAAGGGCAGTAACAGGAACAAACCGATGCCTATTACAAATGCGATAAGGACGGTAAAGAACAGCGAAGTTGACGAAGGCTTTTCCTCCTCATGACCGGATGCTTCAGCAGAGTAAAGCAGCGCCCTGATGCCGATGGAAAGCGACTGCACCAAAGCTACGACCCCGCGCAAGACCGGGAGTTTAAGAGGCTTGGGTAGAGCGCGAACGTTTTCGCGCCTGATCACGATATCCTTTTCGGTATTACGCACTGCAACGGTCCACACATTGCCTGCCCGCATCATTACACCTTCAATTACAGCCTGTCCGCCAATGTCTTTCATTTATACCTCTTTTATTAATCTACAATAAAAAAAGGAAACTCGCGATACATTTAAATAAACATAAAGCGGGTTTCCCTCTTGGTTTCGCTACTTCTTTGCGTATTTCTTTTTAAACTTCTCAACCCTGCCTTCGGCGTCAATAAGCTTCTGTTTGCCGGTAAAGAAGGGATGGCATTTTGAGCAGATATCAACGTGTATTGTACTCTGTGTAGATCTTGTCATAAATGACTCGCCACAGGCACAAACAGCTTTTACCTCTTTAACTTCCGGATGAATTTCCTGTTTCATGATAACCTCCGATATTAACTATAACAAAGAAAGGAAATAATTTTCAATACAGGCTGTCAAATGGGTTATTCGCAGGATTGCTTTTAAAGTTGCTGACGGGGTAATATTTATAAATCATGAAGTTCCTTAATCTGAGATATGAATTTGATTGGGGTATACCTTTTAGAGAACCTTTCCTTGGATGGCTGATCACAGGCGTAAAACTTACGCTCTTAATAGCCGCCGTTACAGCGGTTACGTCTCTGCTTTTGGGAACGCTCCTCGCCATAATGAGGGTTTCAAGGTTCAAGCTCCTTAATATACCGGCAAAAATATATGTTGAAACAGTAAGAAATATTCCCGGTTTGTTCTGGCTGCTGTTCTTCTATTTTGTGTTTCCACAATTGCTGCCATTCGGATTGACCGACATATTAAATCAGTATTCGCATTATTCCATAGTCGCAGGCATTCTGGGCCTTACCGTTGATAATTCCGCTTATGTCTCTGATATTGTCAGGACCGGGATCATAGGGATACCAAGGGGCCATATAGAAGCAGCAGTCTCAACGGGGCTGAACAGGCTCCAGCAAATAAGATACGTCATTTTACCTGAGGCCTTCAGGACCATACTGCCTCCCCTCGGAACGAGAATGATACATAATTTCAAGAACAGCTCTCTCTGCATGGCAATAGCAACCCCGGAGCTGACATGGGCCACTCAGCAGGTTGAATCAATTACATTCAGGGGGCTTGAGGTAACTTTCCTCGCGACGATCTTTTATATAGGGCTTTCGATGATAATGGCGATGATAATTATAAGACTCGAAAGAAGATGGAAGATAGATATGACCAGCATTACGAGCATGAGGGAATAGGATGGATTTTTTAGTTGAGCAGCTTGCCAACTGGCAGTTTTATCTTATAGGCGCTTATCCGAAAGGCGCTCTGACAGGGCTGGTCTTAAATATTGTTCTTGCAATCCTCTCTATCGTGATCGGACTGTTCTTCGGGATAATTTTTGGTCTGGGGAGGATATCGTGCAGACGATACATCCGCCATTCATGCGGGCTTTGCGTAGATGTTGTAAGATCTACACCCCTGCTTATGATAATCTTCTGGTTTTATTTTTTTCTTCCGGTGTTTGGCGCCAAACTGCCACTTTTCTGGTGCGCTGTGATCGCACTTTCAGTTTACGCCGCCGCATATCAGGCAGAGATCGTAAGGGCCGGGGTGCTGGCTGTGCCGATGGGTCAGATGGAGGCCTGTTTGTCAACAGGCATGTCCCGTCTTCAGGCGCTTATCAGTGTAATACTGCCGCAGGCATTTAAGTTGATGCTGCCTTCGTTTGTAAGTTTTTTCAACTCCCTGTTTAAAAGTACATCTACGGTTTATATCATCGGAATTGTGGACCTTACACGAACAGGTATAATTATAAGCCAGCTAAAACCCAACAGGATATTTGCAGCATATATATGCATGGCTATAGGTTTCTGGGTGGTGTGCTATGCCCTTTCTGTAGCCGCTCGAATACTTGAAAAGAAATTGGGCATACTTGATTACGAGTCTTACAAACCTGAGATATGCAGGGAAGACCTGGTTTTGTTACCCCTGCCTAAAACCGTAAAGCGGTTTCTTGTATCACGGAAGTGAGCCATGTTAGAAATTTATCTGATCTCTAATGCGACATGATCTATCTGCATGAAAAATGAACACTATGTTCAGTTTTTGAGCAAATCCCTTTCAGCCGATCTTTGTTTTTCATGAAAAATCAACAAGATAGTATTGGCATCAATATTGCTATTATTAAACTATCTTATTATCAACTCATTTGTACAGGAAAAAATGCCTCGTCTGTTTCAGCAATATCAGCCGGCTTATTTTAAGCCTCAAATTAAAAACCTTTCAGGAAAGGAGCAATCAGTATGAAGAGAAGCAGTTTGGTAGTATTGATGGCAATGTTGTTGCTTGCGTCGTTTATCTCTTACGCATCAGCAGAGTCCATGCTTGATGAAGTAATGAAACGAGGGACTGTGCGCATAGGACATGGCAATACAACACCCCCGATGAACTATATTGATGAGAAGGGGGAGTGGACGGGATTTGACGTGGATCTTGGAAGTGCAATCGCTGAAAAATTAGGCGTAAAAGTCGAGAGGGTTTTAGTAGATAATAAAACAAGAATAGCCTTTTTAGCGAACAGATCCATTGATATCTCCCTCGCTAACATTAGTGTGACAAACAGCCGTCAGGAACAGATGGATTACGCAGAGCCTCCATATTTCTGGACCGGCAAAATATTCTATGCAAAAAAAGGTAAATTCAAATCATTAAAAGACCTGGGCGGGAAAAAGCTCGGCGTGGACCAGGGTTCAAACGCATTCATTGCAGGGCCGCAGGAATTAGCAAAACATTCGGCCAAGAAACCCGAAATGCTTTCCTTCCAGAACAGCGCTGAGGGGTTCCTCGCATTAAAGCAGGGCAAGATTGACGCTTATTCCCAGGATGCGCCGATAATGGCTGCAGTATCAGGCAACCTCGGTGCGGAATACGAGGCTGTAGGCGGGATGATCTACAGCCCGGGACTTTACGGCATCGGCGTGCCGGAAAACGAAAGCGACTGGAGAGATAAAATCAGTTTCATCTTGCAGGGGATGTTGAAAGACGGGACATATGAAAAGCTTTACCAGAAGTGGTTTGGCCCGAATGGGAAATTCCCGATGTCAGTTAATTCAAGACCGCGTCTTTCTGACACATACGGCGATATGCTTTATGTATGGCCTGATTGATCAGGGTATAAAGTAAGCACGTATCGTATGGCGCTACCTCTACAGAGTTAAAAATAAAGGCACGGGTTATGCCCGTGCCTTTATTTCCGGGATGGGAGGAGCTTTTAACGAGGAATTCTTATAATGAATGCCTTTGAGAAAAAAATATCAACTATCGATGCATATCCTTTAAAAGCAGAAAATATTACCATTCTTCAGGTCAACTTGAGATACAAGCGCAATCTAAGATATGCTCACTGCCATGTCGAGGCTTCTCCTGACATAGAAAAATGAAAAATCACACGATCCCGGATAACGATGCAAAGAAGCTCTTAAAAAGAGAGGTTTTTGAAGTATTTCGCAAGTTCGGCTATCTCGGAGACGGAAAAGATTATGAAATAAAGATAAGAACCACGTCGGGAAGTATAGCGTGGATTAATATCAACAGCATAGAAATTATTAAATAAAGGACGGTTACTTTAACCCCTGATATACAGGTTATTAAAGCCCGAACGATTGACAATGTAATGTTAATTGTTCGGGCTTTTTGTTTTAAAAAATCAAAGATGACAGAGCAAATATCAATAAATATCTTTTTATATCATTCCGGCTTGTCCGGAGTCTTTTTCTTATCAATAAAAAAGAAAGATTCCCGGCAACCGGGAATGACGACATATGGCAATTTCTACATTTTGATTTATATTTTTGCATTTTTATTTTTATTTTTTAATCTCACACAGGTTATGGCACAAGAAAAATCTTCTGTAGCCAATGGAGAAAAAATTTATCAATGGCACTGTGCACCATGTCACGGAACCATAGGAGACGGAAAAGGTTTTAATGCAAAAAATCTCGATCCGCGTCCCGCAAATCATAAGGATCCTGATCTCATGACGAAAAGGACCGACAACGATCTATTTGAAGCAATAAGCGGAGGAGGGAAAAGAGTCGGCAAGTCTACACTTATGCCGCCGTGGGGAAATACATTTAGTAAGGCGCAGATACAATCCCTTGTTCAGTATTTGAGAAAGTTGTGCGGGTGTATGGAGGAATAGCGTTGTCGTCATTCCCGCTTGCCGGGAATCTTTCTTAGTGGACTGAAAAAGAAGGATTCCGGGCAAGCCGGAATGACAATAAAAATCAAACAATCCCAAAAAGGAGGAAACATGGAAGAAAAAAAGCTTCAAGACGAAGTAGAAGTAAGCCGGCGGCAAATTCTCAGAACCGCCGGTCTCGCAGGTGCGGGAGCGGCCATGCTGCTCATGGGCTTAAAAGACAAGGCTCAGGCGTCTTCAGTAAGTTACCCTCAGATCAAGGTTGCTAATCTGAAGGAACTCAAGGCTGGTAAGTCAGTGAAATTCGACTATCCTCTCGTTGGCCGGAAGAACATACTTGTGGATCTTGGTTGTGCGGTTGAAGGAGGCATTGGGCCTAACAAAAGCGTAGTTGCATACAGCGCATTCTGTACTCATCTCGGCTGTGGTGTTGAGCTTGATAAAGAAAGCGGGATGCTCATCTGCGAATGTCATCAGAGTATCTATGATCCAAAACAAAGCGGGAAGCTAATTGAAGGACCCTCTCCCTCTAATCTGCCGATGATTTCATTAGAGGTTGACAAGAACGGAGACATTTACGCAGTTGGGGTTGCCGGACTTATTTATGGACTCAGAAACAATCTGTTGGACGGGGAGGAGGTAAAGTAAATGAGCAACGAAAAGAAATTTTCAAGAAGGGATTTACTAAAAATATCGGCGGCAGGCGCCGCGGGGGCGTGTGTGCTCGATAAAGGCATACCCGCCTTTGCAGCAGACAAATTTCCCGGGGCAAAGGCAACGGAATTTGCGGAACTTCCTCCCGCGAACGCCGAGACTTATAATACCGCCTGCCGTTACTGCCATGTGATGTGCGGATATAAGGTGTATGTCTGGCCGAAAGGGACTGGCCGAAAGCCGGAAAAAGAAAAATTTTTCCCGGTCGAAAAGATGAGAGGAGACTGGCCGAACCCGGTTTTTACTATTGAGGCAAAAAAGAACGGCAAGGACGTAAACATCATGGTGGTGCCGGATAACAAAGACGTTGCAAGCGGATCAAATTACTCCGTGCGCGGGGCCTTCAATGCACAGAGTCTGTATTCCGAGAAACTCCCGACGAGAATCCGGCTCAAAAAACCTATGATCCGCAAAGGCGGCAAGACGGGGCCTCTCGTTGAAGTTTCATGGGATGAGGCGATTGAATTCACCGCATATAATCTTCAGAAGATTATTGATAAACACGGCCCGGATGCGGTCGGCGCGGTTTACGGCGACTGGGGTTATCTCCAGAATACATATGCATTCCTGAAATGGCTTTTTACCGGGATTAAATCAAGCACCCTCGCAGGCAACGGATATCTCTTCTGGGGTGATGAAAGCTGGGGACTTGCCGATGTAGTCGGCGGTGGGACCAGATCATTCACAGTAGAAGACTTTGAAAAAACCAAACTCATCTTTTGCGCAGGAAAAAATCTGAAAGACACAGGGTCATCATGGTATTACAATGCGCTGTCCAAGGGCGGTATGAACAAAGGGGATATCAAAATGATTTTTGTTGACCCGAGGAAAACCCAGATGGCTGAAGATGCCGTAAGAAGCGGGGGGTTGTTCCTGCAGATCAATCCGGGGACGGATGCAATACTCGGCGCATCTTTGATGCACGTGCTCGTGAAGAATGATTTGTACGACAAAGATTTTGTACAGAAGTATGCGACCGGGTTTGACACGCTTAAGGAAACGGTACTGAACAGCAGATTCGCCCCTGAAAATGCTGAGAAGGTTACGGGGATCCCGGCTGCCAAAATAAAGACTGCATCAGAGATGCTTGCAAAATACAAAGGGCAGACAATGGTACTCTTTGAAAAGGGGATCATGCATCAGGTAACAGGTTATGAAAATGAAGTTTCATACAGCGCAATGGGGATTATTCTCGGCAATGCGGGAAAACCCGGGGCATGCACATCCAGGGCAGGCGGACATCCGAGAGGAACATGGGCTGATCCTCCTGCCCCAAACGGAGACAGCGCAATGAGAAGTATATGCGACAAGATCGACAAAGGAGAAGTAAAGGCCCTCTGGTCATATATCAGTAATATATACATCCAGCTTCCGAACCTGAGCAAATATAAACCGCAGATTGATAAGATGTTCCTCGTCGTGAATGAGATTTATCCGACTGACACAACAGCGGCGGCAGACGTGGTCTTCCCTGCTGCAACATGGGGAGAATGGAATTGCATTCAGGCCAGCGAAGACCGCAGGCTCCATATTCAGCAGGGCTTCATGGATCCTCCCGGCGATGCGAAACCGGACTGGTGGATCGTTGCAAAACTTGCAAGGCGCATGGGGCTCAAAGGGTTTGACTGGAAGAATGAGCAGGAGATTTATGAAGAATGCAATGTCCAGACAAAAGGCGATTTCACCAGCGACATCTCCGAGATCTCATGGAGCGACCTGATGAAGGCAGGCGCTAACGGCATTCAATTTCCGTACAGAAACCGCAGGAGCATTTCACGGCTCTATTCTCCTGAAACGGAAGATGTGATGGGAAGACGGTTTAAACACAAGGACGGCAAGGCGCACCTTGAGCCTGTAAAGGCGCTGGTTGATTTTGATCCTTACAATCATCCATTAAGGGAGAAAATTACAGAAGAGTATCCCTTCTGGATGATAATGCACCGCGCCAATGAAATCTGGAATACCGGATACAACTTTTACAATAACGGGCTGAATGTGCCGCTGACCCAGACCCTTTACGAGAGACTGCCTGAGCAGACAGTATGCATTAATCCAAATGACGCCAGGACAATAAGCGCGAAAAGCGGAGATTGGGTTACCTTGACTTCCAGAAACGGCAGCATCAAAGCTGTAGCGAGAGTAAGCTGGTTAACTACTCCAGGAGTTGTAGATGTCATGGCTCTTTATCCAAAGACTGAATCTACTCCAAACATGGTGACGAGCGAGAAGGCAGACCCGAAACTTGCAGAGTGGGATAGAATGGTACCGGTGAATATTGTGAAAATTGTGATGGTATAGGAATTGAGTTAAGAGTTGTGAGTTGTAGGGGCGAGTCGGTGACTCGCCCTTTACCTTGCAAGCGGGAATGACAGAATTAAAGCGGATTAGCAATGACTACAGACATTAATAAAGCCAACATCTCCCGTCGCAGTCTTCTTCAGATTGCAGGCTGGGGTTCTCTGCTGGCCACATTCGGAATTGCAATTGGAAGCGGTCTGCGCTTTCTGTATCCGCGTGTACTCTTTGAAAAGCCTTCAACGTTTAAAATCGGCGCGCCGGATGATTTCAAAATAAATGGAGATTCTGATTATCAGGTGTACGAGATATGGAAAGCAGAGCAATCGGTCTGGATAGTGAGAGAGAAAAATCGAATGTATGCCTTGTATGCAAAATGTACCCATTTAGGCTGCACTCCCAATTATTTTGCAGATGACAAGGTATTTAAATGTCCATGCCATGGAAGCCAGTTCCGCGGCAACGGAATTAACTTCACAGGTCCTGCGCCAAGACCGCTGGACCGTTTCAATATTTCTATCAGTAAAGAAGGCATTATTGCAGTGGATAAGAGCAGGGTCTATACATTTAAGGAATTTGATAAGAGAGGGGCGTATGTGGAGGTATGAAACTTCGAAAAAAATAACCAACTCTCAATTCTACAAGTCCATCTTCCGCCACGGGTATACGGATACAAAAGAGAATAGAATTCTCCAAGTAAAATCAAATGTATTCCTCCACCTTCATCCTGTAAAAATACCTTCTCACGCAATGAAGGTGCGATTTACCTGGTGTATGGGAGGGATAACCTTTTTCATGTTTTTGGTGGAAACAGTAACAGGAATACTCCTGATGTTCTACTACCGGCCTGTCCCTGAATATGCGTATCAGGATATGAAATATCTGGAATTTGATGTCCCGTTTGGAATTATTCTAAGAAATATTCACAGATGGGCTGCGCATTTAATGGTGATTACAATTATGCTTCATATGCTGCGGGTGTTTCTCACCGGCTCATATAAACCTCCGAGGGAATTCAATTGGGTTGTCGGTGTGTCGCTGCTTGTTCTTACTTTTCTGCTCAGTTTCACAGGCTATCTCCTTCCATGGGATCAATTATCTTATTGGGCTATAACGGTGGGAACCAATATGATCAGCGCAATGCCGGTAATCGGACATGAGGGGCCGTTTTCAGCAACTGATAAATACAATGATGTACGGTTTTTAATTTTAGGCGGAACAGAAATCGGGGGCCATGCGCTTTTGAGATTTTACGTGTTCCATATAATGCTGCTTCCAGCTATTGCAATTATTTTTATAGGAGTTCATTTTTGGAGAATAAGAAAAGACGGAGGGATATCAAGACCGTTATGACAGATAAGAAAAAACATCTTGTCTGGCCGGACCTTGTCTTCATGGAATTTTTGACCGCTGTAGCGCTGACTATCATCTTAATTGTGTGGGCGCTGCTGATAAATGCGCCTTTGATGGAGATTGCCAATCCGGGGATTTCTGAAAATCCGTCAAAAGCCCCGTGGTATTTCGTCGGGCTGCAGGAGCTTCTGGTTTATTTCGACCCATGGATAGCAGGAGTAGCGATCCCAGTGCTGATTGTTTTGGTATTGATGATAATTCCATATCTGGATAATAATTGCAGAGGCAGCGGAGAGTATGCATTTTCTCTCAGGAAGTTTGCATTGATAAATTTCAATATCGGCTTTTTGCTGTGGCTGACATTAATTTTCACAGGTTATTTTTTCAGAGGACCGAACTGGCAATTATACTTGCCGTGGGAATCATGGGAAAAAGTCAAAGAGTTAGAAGAGAATCTGTGGAATCTAAATCCTGAGATCGGCTTTATAAGTTTAATAATTTATTTCGGGCTGGGCATGATGATGCCAAAACTGGCAAAAAAAGATTTTTATGAAAAATGCGGCCTTTTCAGATATGTAATAGTTATGCTTTCAATACTCTTAATGTATTTTGTCCCCATCAAGATTTTTTTGAGACTTGCATTTAACATCAAATATGTGCTGGTAGCGCCCTGGTTTAACATATAGCATGAAAGAGGGCGAGGCACCGCCTCGCCCCTACGTTATTTTTATGAAATTAACACGCAATCAATTAATTTTAAATGCTGTATTTTGTTTAATACTTGTAGCAGTTATCATATGGGCTCTTTATGCTGAATATGATCGTCCGTGGAAAAAGTATCAGAAGGATAAAAAAATTCAACAGCTCTGGCTCAGTGAGCTTGACATTGTGGACCGCTGTAGTACCTGTCATCAGGGTATAGACAAATCCGGGGCCGGCGATAAGCCACAACCTTTTAAAACCCACTCAGGCAATTACCTGAAACACCACAAGGTGGAAAAATTTGGGTGCGTCGTGTGTCATGAAGGACAGGGAGCTGCATTGACAGTTGATGCAGCACATGACGATGTGAAGAACTGGACCAAGCCTGTTTTAAAAGGTTCTTTTGCGCAGTCATCATGCGGGAAATGCCATCCCATGAATCATAGACTGCCTCTGACTGTTGAATTAAAAGGCGCTCCGGTTTTTATACAGGGATGGAAACTTTTTAATGAATACAACTGTATCGGATGTCATAAAATGCCAGGGTATAAAAGGCCTGACCGCATCGGTCCATCCCTGACTGCAATCGGCAGCAAAGTGAACAGGGATTGGCTCCTAAAATGGCTGAAGGACCCCAAAGAGTACCTGAAAAACACGAAGATGCCAGGCCCTAAGCTGAGCGATAAAGAGATAGGGCATATGGCAGATTATCTTTTGAGCCTGGCTGTAGTTAATGAAAATCCCCCTACATCCCCCTTTTTCAAAGGGGGAGTTTATTCCCCTCTATCAAGAGGGGTTAGGGGGGTGTCCCCCCCTTTAGAAAAGGGGGGGAAGGGGGGATTTGAAAAGGCAGATTCAGTTGAAGGAAAAAATCTTGTTAAAGAACTCGGTTGTTTGGGCTGTCACATGATTGATGAAAAGGGCAATAACTTTGCGCCTGATTTGTCCGGCATAGGTAATAAAGTAAACGCTGACTGGCCTTACAGGTTCTTGAAGAATCCTAAGACATATGATCCCAAGGCAATGATCCCTGACATCCTGATATCGGAAGAAGAAATCCAAAACATTACAGCTTATCTGATGACCCTGAAGAAAAATAAATATGATATGAAAAATCCCCCTAGATCCCCCTTTTTCAAAGGGGGAATTTATTCCCCTCTATCAAGAGGGGTCAGGGGGGTGTCCCCTTCTTTGGTAAAGAGGGGCGAGGGGAGATTTATTGACAATATTAACAAAGGCAAAAAACTGGTAAAGGATAAAGGATGCACAGGCTGTCATGAGATAGAAAAACTTCCTAAAGGATATGATGCACCTCCGCTTGACGGGACAGGGAACAAGAGGATCGATGAATTGTATTGGGGGAATATAAAGGATATTAAGAAAACCCTCGCTGACTGGCTGCTGATCAAGGTTATGCATCCTGAAAAATTTGCTACAGATAAAATAGTGACCCGGATGCCGAATTATCGATTTAATGAACAGCAGGCGAAGTCTCTCGTTACGTTTCTTTTGGGTATGAAAAAAGATGCTGTTCCCGTGAAATACATGAAGACCCTGGTTGAGCCTGATAGTCCGGAGATAAGAGGCAAGAAGGTTTTTGAAAAATATAATTGCCTGGGCTGCCATAAACTTAATAAAAAAGGCGGGGATGTAAGCGTCGATCTGACTAAAGAGGGGAAGAAAAGCAGACCGGACTGGTTATTTGCTTTTCTGAAAACCCCCTACAAAATCAGACCCGATCAAATGCTGAAAGCGAGGATGCCGGATTTTAAACTTTCTAAAGAAGAGATAAATGATGTAATTGAATATCTGGCCCTTCTTGCCGAGGTCCCGTACCCTTATAATTTCGAGCCAAAGAAAGAAGTGCACCCGGAAGATATTGACGATGGGGAAAAATTGTATTATGAGATATTCGCCTGCATCGGATGCCATAGCATAAACGGAAGAGGGGGGCAGGTCGGCCCCGATCATACAGATGTTGCAAGCAGGTTGACAAAGGAATGGATTGAGCAATGGCTAAAAGACCCTCAAGCCATCCAGTCTGATGTGCGAATGCCGAAATTTAAATTTCAAAAATGGGAATTTGAAGCATTAACAAATTATCTTTTAACTCTTGGGAAATACAGATTTGTTCAGGTGAAGAAGACGGATTAATTTATTCCAAAAAGCGGTTCTTCTATAGATTCACTGCGACATATGGGACATTTGCCCGGTTTTTTAATCTTTTCTCTCTTTTTAAAAATAAAGCCGCACTTTCGGCACTCTGCCGGCGTGACCTTCAGCATATGGTCG
>JAGVGM010000376.1 GCA_020057065.1 Thermodesulfovibrionia bacterium | reverse complement strand
TCCTGCCATTTCTGCTATACCGCCTGCGTTGTCCGTGATCGGGCCGTAGGTGTCAATGGCCACCACGATGCCTGTCATTGAAAGCATCGAAACCGCTGATAATGCAATAGCAAAAAGACCGCCGGCTGCATCACCGGCAAATCCACCACCCAGTGAATAGGCGCCGAGAATTGAGGCAACGATAACTATAACAGGTGCGCCTGTGGCCTTCATGCTGACCGCGAGGCCTGCTATAACGTTTGTGCCGTGGCCGGTCAGGCTGGCCTTTGCAATATGTTTCACCGGAGCATACTCTTTTGCGGTGAAATACTCTGTTATAGCCACGATAAGGCCTGTCAATGCGAGACCGATAAGCGCCATAAGGAAAACGTTCATCTGTGTAAATGACGGATGAGCGACTATTGAAGCCTGTGCATCTGCGCTTTCCAGAAATTTACCGGTCACGATATAAAATGCTATTGCTGCAAGACCACCGGCAACAGCCAGCCCCTTATAGAGGGCGCCCATGATATATCCGCTTTTGCCGAGTCTTACTGCAAATGTTCCGATAATGGAAGCAATGATCGATATTCCGCCGAGGAGCAGTGGAAATTCCACCCATGGGCTCGCAGCGCCAAAAACAGTTTTTGCAAGAAGCATTGCTGCAACGAGCGTAACCGTATATGTTTCATAAAGGTCAGCTGCCATGCCTGCGCAGTCACCGACGTTGTCACCGACGTTGTCGGCGATAACTGCAGGGTTTCTGGGATCATCTTCAGGAATTCCTGCTTCAACTTTTCCAACAAGGTCAGCGCCTACATCAGCAGCTTTTGTATAAATACCGCCTGCGATACGGGCAAACACACTCATGAGTGAGCAACCGAAGCCGAGACCAACCAGTGCATGGAATGCCGTCTCAGGTGCTGACTGCTTTGCTATAAAATAAAAACCCGCAAGTCCTATAATTCCAAGACCAACGACCATAACTCCGGTCACCGAACCGCCCTTAAAAGCAAGGCCGAGTGCAGCCTGCAGGCCCTTGTGGGCTGCCTGGGCCGTGCGCACGTTAGCCCGCACCGATACCATCATGCCGATATATCCGGCGAGCGCCGAACCGACTGTGCCGATGACGAACCCTGCTGCTGTCCAGGTCCCGATGAAGGACAAAAGAACCGTCAAAATTACCGCAACAACAGCTACCGTTTTGTACTCACGTGCGAGGAACGCCATTGCGCCCTCTTTGACCGCATTCGAGATCTCCTGCATCTTCGCATTCCCTGCGTCCTGCTTTGATACCCAACTTGCTGTTACAATAGCGTATAAAACACCCAGCGCGCCGCATAAGAGCGCAAATAAAATTGTACTACTCATCTTTCTTCCCTCCTTTTTTTGAGTTTTGCTCTTACGAGTCAAATTTAATATAAATTTAATTGAACGATTCTTTGTTTCTTCCCCTCTAAAAAGAGGGGCTTGAGGGGTGTGTTTCCCTTTAAGCTCTTCCTTCTTACACACCCCTACCCCTCTTTTTAGAGGGGAAAATGCATCACCTTATTTCTTCTCCCTTCCGGAATATTTCACAAAGCACATTGCCGCTGATCTGTAGAACATATGTGCAAGTTTTGAATATGGTAAATACAGGAATAAAGAAAGTACAAACACAAGGTGTATAAAATAAATCGTATAAGCAACAGGGGCAATACCGGCAAGTCTTGTCAGCCATGACAGGATGCCTGATGCCATGATCACTCCGATTATGGTTATCAGCAGCCAGTCAAAATAACTGCCGATACCGGCCTTCTCAGCATTTTTAAATCTGTTGCTGATCATAAAAAAAACGCCAAGCAAAAGCCCTACTGCACCAACCAGCCCAAAGATCTTTACAGGTGTACCGTAGCCGAATCTGAAAGGCGATTCCATATGCAGAACATCAATATAGAGAACTCCAAAAGCCGTTGCAATACCAAGAAGTACAAAACTGTAAAACACAAGAAAATGTGAGGTGAATCTGTCTTTGCTTACACCGCAGCTCTTGAACTTATTATGACCCAGGATCTCTTTTGCAGTCGCTGAGATACTTCCAAAAAGATCCCCGGAGGAAACACCTGCTGACGTCTTCATATCAGCCCAGAACTTCATAAGGCCCATAATGCCTACAATAAAACCTACTGTCAGAGCAGGAACAAACACTGCCTGTATTATAAGAGTAGGAGCAAAGAAAGAAAATTTTATCTCTTCTTCATTCGGGAAAAAAGCGCCGTCCGCTGAAAATATAACGCCAAGCAGAAGAGCAGGAAGCAGGAAGATAAGCCACGCAAGCGCCTTGCTGCCTACAAGATTGACCAGAAATGCCGGCGATGAGTACTGCTTGATCGTTTGTTTCCTGATAGCGCCTAAAACTTCACCCGGTTTGGCTCCTCTGGGACAATGTACCGTGCAGTCATTGCACTGATGGCAAAGCCATACATCGGGATTGCCTTTGAATTTTTCCTTAAGACCCCATTGAGCCCAGATCATCTCTTTTCTTGGAAATGGATGGTCATCAGGAGTTACATTACAGACAACCGTGCAGGTAGCGCACTGGTAGCACTTCTTCAGGGAATCCCCGCCTCCCTCTATAACCCCTTTCACAAAATCCAGATCAGGTTTTATTACTGTTGCTTCTCCCATCTATTCCTCCATATCATTTCAAATTTGAAATTTGAAATTTACATCCCTTTAAACGGGTTAGGTCCTATCTCTTCCACCCTCTCAACAAAATCATTTATTATTTGGGGAAGAGTGTCATATTCATTTATTGCAACCTGTAACAGCCTGCATCTGTCGGATTCGAGCTGGAGCTTATCCAGTGTCTCCTGTAGCTTAGTGAAGCGATAGTTGGCAAGTTCACTGCCTTTCACAAAGTGACACTGATAGTTTTCACCGTATTTGCATCCAAGCAGCACAAGGCCGTCAATTCCTTTTGATAATGCATCTGTGACCCATACCAGGTTGACGGACCCAAGACATCTGACCGGGATAATCCTCACCTTCGGGTTAATTTTTATGCGGTTTATTGCCGCGCTGTCCAGGGCAGGGTATGCGTCATTTTCGCATGCAAGCACCACTATCCTGAATTCATCTTCATCTATTTCTATGGACTTGATCATCGAGCCAATGATATCAACGCTGAAGTCCTTGAAGGAGATGATCCTTTCAGGGCATGCACCCATACATGTGCCGCATCTGCGGCAGCGGTTGAGCTTGAAAAATGGAGTGCCTTTTTCATCTTCGTCGATCGCACCGAAAGGACATTCATCCGTACACCTCTTGCAGGAAGTGCACTTGATCATCATAGGGTCAGGAAATGTTGTATCCCAGGCCCTCGGATGTACAGCTATTCCTTTTGCGACATGTTCAACGCACTGTATTGCCTTTAATGCCGCTCCTGCCGCATCATCTGCAGCATCAGACATACTCATGGGTTGTCTTACGCAACCGGCAGAATAAATTCCTGTCCTCCTTGTCTCATACTGAAAACATATGAAATTCGAATCCGCAAAACCATATGCGCCTTCAAGCGAAGGGAGTTCAGGCCCCTGTTTGTAGGTAAGATTTAAAATGGGATTCGGTTTCGGTGTTGATTCGATGTAGGCCTTCTTGGCATCGTCGCCATTCTTCTGAGCCGCTGTAAGACCGTCAAGATATTCCTGGGAAGCGCGTGTTGAAGGCACAATGCCTGTTGCAAGGACCACAAGGTCTGCCTCTACTTTTATCTTTTCTCCGAGGAGAGTATTTTCAGCCTCAACGTAAAGATTGCCGTTTATTGCATCGCTGACGCCTGTTACCTCAGCTTTTGTTAATAATACCCCGGGGTCGTTCTGCATATTCTTGTAGAAAAGTTCTGTCTGTCCCGGAGTTCTGATATCTTTATAGAATATCATCGCTATCGCATCTTCATTTTTCTCTCTTACATATTTTGCCTGCTTCAGGGAAGTCCCGCAGCAGAAAGATGAACAGTATGGAAGGTGGTTCGGATCCCTTGAACCGGCACATTGTATAAACGCAACCTTTTTTGCTTCTTTTCCATCAGAAGGACGGGTTATCTTACCCTTTTTTGCCATCTCTTCCATCTGAACGCTCGTAATGACATTGGATTTGCCATATCCCAAATGTCCAAGCTTTGAGGCGTCATAAGGTTTCCATCCTGTGGCCATGATGATCGCACCGACCCTCATAGTTTCACTGGTTCCGTTGTTCCTGAGGGTCACATCAAGAAGACCGGGCTGGCCCTCGGTTTTCTCTATAACAGTTGACTTGAATATTTTAATATTTGTGTTCGCCTCGGCCTCTTTAATTATGCCGGCAATCCTCGGTTCATCCAGTTTATCATACGGATACTGCCTCGGGGTTTCCTTATAAAGTTTTGCGGACATCCCGCCGAGTTCCGCCTCTTTTTCAACAAGCACCACCTGGTATCCTGCCCTGGCTGCTTCAAGAGATGCTGAAAGTCCTGCCATACCACCGCCGATAACAAGTATTTTATTGCTCAGGTCAGGGAGTATGTTCGGTTCCGGCAGGCTGCTTTTCTGGGTCTTGATTATGCCCATCTTCATATAATCATCTGCAAGACTTTGCGTATCATCGGTCATCGGTTCCTGGGTCCACGCAACGAACTCTCTCAGGTTCACTCTCTCGGTGATCGCACCGGGGAAGTCAAACTCTTCATATTTGACGCGCGGGGAACATGCGCCGATGATAATTGTATTTACGCCTTCCTTTATATCATTGTTAATAACTTCCAGTCCTTCCGGGCTGCATAATATCTGGTGTACCCTTATATTATCTGCCTCAACCTTTGCGGCGCGAGCGGAACTCTTTTTCAGTTTCTCTATATTAACGGCCTCTCCGATGCCGCATCCTGTGCAGATGTATACTCCGAATTTCTTTTCCATCTATCTCTACCTCCTAGTAAAAACGATTACACAGATTTGTACTAATGATTACGCAGATATTATATCTGTGTAATCATTTCTATAATCTGCGCAATCAGACATTTATTATCGTCTCGCACTCTGAATACTTTTTAGCGCCACTCCTGTTGCATCCTGAACTGAGCGTGAAACATCAACAGGACTCTTTAGGGTTCCAACAGCAAACATGCCCTTCTTTAATGAAGCCGGCATGACAAAACCTTCATTTGTGTATGAAATATCAGCGGGTATTTTTGAGTCCCTTGTTGAAGGGATCATCCCTGCCGCAAGCACCACCATGTCGAATCTTGCTGTAATTTTTTTATTTAAAAGTACATCCTCTGCAGTCAGAACAATATCGCCTGTAGCAGGGTCTTCTTCGATCTTCGCGACCTTGCCCTTCGTAAGTGTCACATTCGGGTCCTCTTTGACCTTCCAGTAAAACTGCTCATACCGGCCCGGGGTCCTTATGTCTATGTAAAAGATCTGTGCCTTTGAATCGGGATACTGCTCTCTTAAATATGTTACCTGTTTCAAAGATGCCATACAGCAGATGTATGAACAATAAGGCAGGTGGTTCTCGTCCCTGCTTCCGGCACATTGCACAAACGCAATGTTCTTTACTTCCTTGCCGTCAGAGGGCCTGAGAATTTTCCCTGATGAAGGTCCGTTAGGAGATGCAAGCCTTTCCATTTGCATGTTTGTTATTACATTTTTAATCTTACCGCCGCCAAGAAGGTCCAGTTTTGACACATCATACAAATCCCATCCTGTTGCAAATACAATTGCTCCGGCCTTCAGATTAATCGCTTCAGGCTTCATGTCAAGGTCAATCGCATCGAACTTGCAAGCCTCAACGCATTTAGAACATGATTTACCTTTACAGTGTTTGCCGTCAATGACATATTTAAACGGGAATGCCTGATTATGGGTTATGTAAGCAGCCTTTGTTTTATCGAGGCCGAAATTAAATTCATTCGGCATCTCAACAGGGCAGGCCTCATTACAGGCATTACACCCAACGCATTTGTCATTTATGAATCGCGGGGCCTGTTTTATAGTGATATCGTAGCTGCCTTCCTGTCCTGATATCTTCTCAACCTCCGCAAGGGTGTATACAGTGATATCGCCGCTGTTTTTTATCCTTTTGTAATTTATCTCGAGCCCGCAATTCGGCGGACACAATTTCGGGAAATATTTATTAAGCTGTGTTACCCTGCCGCCGAGAAACGGCGTCTTTTCCACGATTACAACGTTAAAGCCTGCTTCAGCGGTTTCAACTGCTGCTGTAAGCCCGCTAAAACCGCCTCCGACTACTAAAACTGTTTTTTGTTGCTCAGACATCTTATATCCTCCATTTCAACAGAGTTATTTAAATTATCAAGTCCAGAGTTAAGCGGGATATACTTTACTACAAACCGGTAACGTCTGACAATATTTTTCTTCGGGGTATTTCATTAATAATTTTAATGGCTTGATAACTTAAATAACTCTCCGGGCGCCGTGAAAAGCGCCCGGAGAATATTATTTGAGATTAGCCGGATCAGCTTACAATCTGTTTGTAATCTCTCTTGGACATTGTGAACTTACCTGTTTCCATATTGTATGTGGAGCAAGTGAAGAGCTTCCAGTTCTTATCATCGATAAAGTCGTGGTCGCCCCTGTAGTAGTAACCAGGGTATCTGCTTTCTTCCCTGTAAAGTATGTGGCGTGCATGTGCCTCAAGTGAGAGTATCCTGTGGTAGTTCTCCCAGCATCTCATAAGCTCATGCAGATTGCTTGCCGCCATCTTGGCTGAGTCTTCCTTCAACAGCTTTAACTGTTTCAGGCCTTCATCAAGCATGGTCTTTGAAGTCATGTACCATGTTGAGATTCCGCCGAAGTACTCGTCAGCGATCTTCTGAAGCCTTGTCTGAAGCAGGTTCGGCTTGATGTAGAACGGATTTATCTCAGGATCTGTTGAATAGGTCTTATTCTTCTCATAAACCTCATATGGCAGATAGAGCTCTGCTGCAACGTCGTCAGCGGTCTTTCTTGCCTGTGGTTTGTAATTAGGATTGTCGAGAATAAAAGCTATCGCTGCTTTTGCAGCAATTCTGCCTTCTGCATGAGAACCTGAAGAGAATTTGTGGCCGGATGCGCCGCAGATATCACCCGCCATGAAGAGGCCGGGTACTGTGGACATCCTGTTATATCCCAGGTTCCAGTCTGCAGGGGTTCCCGGTATATCGCCAGGTCCACTGCACCAGAAGCCTGCGCAGCCTGCGTGTGAACCCAGGATGTACGGCTCTGTCGGCATAATTTCGGAAGGCTCTTTATCGGGCTCAATATTCTTTGAGGCCCAGAGACCGGCCTGTCCGATACACATGTCGAGGAAGTCTTCCCATGCCTCGGCTTCGAGGTGTTTCACTTTCTTCTTTCCTTCTTTTTCACCGAGCTTTTCGACGAAGGTCTTGTTGATGGCTTGCATCGCGTCATGTGTCCTCATGATGATGGGGCCTTTGCCTGCCTTCATGTCTTTCATCATCAAGTGGTTTCTGATGGCTGTTCCCATCTTGTCAACATAAGAGCCGTATTTGGCTTTTGCTTCGGCAAGATATTCAGGATTTTCACAATAGTCCTCGCCAAGGCTGTTGGTTGCCTTTGCCTTAAAGAACAGGAACCATGCTCCGACAGGTCCGTAGCCGTCTTTGAATCTTGCAGGCACGAATCTGTTTTCCATCAGGGTCAGCTCAGCGCCGGCCTGCATGCCGAGTGCATAACCTGAACCTGAGTTCCATATCGGATACCAGGCCCTTCCCTGTCCTTCTTTTGTGGACCTTGGCCTGAAGCAGTTAACCGCGCCGCCGGCAGCCAATACCATGGCCTTGGCCTTAAAGATGTACATCTTGTTTTCTCTTACGCTGAAACCTGCTGCTGCAGCAATACGGGTTGGATCATTTTTATCTCTTAAAAGCCTTACGATAAAGACTCTCTCGAAATGGTTCTGAGCGCCGCCGGTTGCATTTCTGTTTAACTCAAGGGCTTTCTTTGCAGCTTCTGCAACGATCGCCTTGTAGGACTCACCATTGATCATGATCTGCCATTTGCCGGATCTGACCGGTGCGCCGCCGTCTTTTAATGATTTTTTCCCTTCTTCTTTTGCCTGGGATCCGTCAAGAGAAAAACCGTCGTCTCCTTTTTTCCAGACCGGGAGACCCCATTCTTCAAAAAGATGAACGCTGTCATCAACGTGTCTTCCCAGATCATAAACCAGGTCTTCCCTGATTATGCCCATCAGATCGCCTCTTACATACCTGACATAATCTTCAACTTTATTTTCACCAATGTATGTATTGATAGCAGACAATCCCATTGCGACCGCGCCGCTTCTGTCTGTTGCAGCCTTGTCTACCATTGTGACCTTCATGCCTTTTGGGGTGGCCCATCTGACCGCTTCATAAGCAGAGCCACAGCATGCCATACCGCCGCCGATAAGGAGAAGGTCTGTTTCAACTTCAACAATTTCAGGCTTTGTACAGTATGAAAAAGTACAAGTTTCTTTTTCCATTGTTATCCCTCCTTTTAATTTATTTTATTCTTTTCTGGCTTCGTAATTAAAAAAGCCAATTCCTTTTATTTTTGAAAAATCAGCTTCCGGTTTGCCTGTATAGAGATCAATAGATCCTTCAGTTGTGGTCCTGATGGGGAATTTAAATCTCTTGAGTATCCCGTTCCTGAACTTGACGGTCCACATAATGGAGTCTGTTCCTCTCAGCGGGATAATGTTGGCTCCGAGTGGATTAAAATCCTGATAACCCCTGACTTCAATTGCCTGCTGAGGGCAAATCTTTACACAGTTGTAGCACTCCCAGCACTGGTCAGGCTCCTGATTGTAGGCCTTCATGAGATCCCTGTTAAGGGCCATGAGGTCATTGGGGCAGATGTACTGACATGCTGTCTTGTCCTGTGCTTTACAACCGTCACATTTCTCTGTGATTACAAAACTTGGCATCTTACATACCTCCTTTTAAAGTTTACTTAAAAAATGGCCTTAATATTAAAGCCTCGGTTTCTCTATTCCTGTACGTCCTCACCCCCTCTCATTTCCAAAATATCTTTAGATAATCCTTTGTAAATTGCCTTCAATGACATAAATTTATTGTTCAAGACTCCGATAATAACTAATCAGAATTTCAGCCACTTCAGGACGTGAGAATTCTTTAGGTGGTGCAATACCATTACCTAACATTTCACGAACTTTTGTACCTGAAAGCAGAACAAAGTCTTCTTTTTTATGATCAGGGGCTTCACACATCATCACAACTCTGTCCAGTTTCTTCGAGTATGCAGTGTGGTCAGCCTTGAAGATCTCAATTAAAAGTGCACCGGAAGGAACCTCATTATCAAAAATAGTTTGAGCATCGAATGGACCGTAGTGATCACCAACACCTGCATGGTCACGACCAACGATGAAGTGAGTTGCGCCCATGTTTTGACGGAATATGGCGTGCAATACACCTTCGCGTGGACCGGCATAAAGCATATCGAAACCGTAACCGGTAATCATTGCACTGTTTTTCGGGAAGTACAGCTCGACCATTTTACGGATCGCAGCATCGCGAACAGGCGCCGGGATATCTCCTTTCTTCAATTTACCAAGTAACATGTGAATAACCAGACCATCACAACCTAAGCGCTTCATTGCCATGTGGCAAAGTTCTTCGTGAGCCAGATGCATCGGGTTACGAGTCTGGAAAGCAACAACTTTATTCCAGCCGCGCTCAGTAATTTCGTTACGAATTTCAACTGCAGTACGGAAAGTATCCGGGAATTCATCCTGGAAGTAAGAGAAATTTAATACTTTAATTGGACCAGAAAAACAAACTTTACCTTGAGCGTTGAATGCTTCAACTCCAGGATGTGCTTCAGGTGGTTTGGGACGGTATACTTTTTCAGACATCAGGGCCATATCTGCATCGCTGAATTCTTCAACCGCTTTAACATCCATAACTGCAAGAACCGGATTGCCTGCAACGTTTGGATCCTTAAGTGCAATGCGATCGCCCGCCTTGATGGAGCCTGCATCTTTAACCAGGTTTAAAATTGGAGTAGGCCAGAACAACCCGGATGTTGTTTTCATATTGTTAGCAACAGACAGAGCATCAGCTTTATTCATGTAGCCTGTTAATGGGTTGAAGTAACCACCACCCATCATTACTGCATTAGCTGCAGTAGCTGAGCTCACAACAATAGAAGCCAGACCTTTAGCTTCTTTCTGCAGGGCTTCATTTTCAGCCGTGTCATACACAAATAGTGGGTTCAGTTTGTCTGAACCATGCGGTTTAATTAATGCCATTTTTCCTCCTTAAGTTATGTTTATTTACTTTTTCTCCAATAATTCGCAGACCTTTTTAAATATTTCATCAATGTTTCCTACGCCCATAACAGATTTAAGAATGCCTTTCTTTTTGTAATAATCTATAAGCGGCGCAGTTGATTTCTCATATATATCAAGCCTGTTCTTAATGGTTTCTTCCTTGTCATCATCTCTCTGAAAAAGCGTCCCTCCGCACTTGTCGCATATCCCGTCCTGTCCGGATGGCGAAGAATAAATATTGTACATCTGCTGACAACTTTTGCAAGTGCGCCTGCCGGTGAGTCTTTTCATGAGGTCGTCCTTGTCTACATCAACACTGAGAGCTACCGTGATCGGCGTATTCATCATTGCGAGTACTCCGTCAAGGGTTTGCGCCTGGGAAGTGTTCCTTGGAAACCCATCCAGAATAAATCCATCATTGCAGTCGTCCTTTGCAAGTCTTTCCTTTACAAGCCCGATAACTACAGAATCCGGAACAAGCTCACCCTTGTCCATATAAGATTTTGCTTCTTTACCAAGGGGGGTGCCGTCCGTCACGGCTTTTCTGAGGATGTCGCCGGTAGAAATCTGTGGAATGCCATACTTCTCAATAAGCTTCTTTGCCTGCGTGCCTTTTCCTGCTCCAGGCGCTCCTAATAATACGAGTCTCATACACATCTCCTTTTATTTAATAGAAGAATAAAATATTTGTTTCTTCGGAGAAATTTACGAAGAATATTTATTGGGTTTTAAACCGTAACATTATTACAAAGAGAAATAACGAGCACTTATATTATGTTAGACATTGCGCAAGAGTCAATATAAAAATTTAAATTAATTTATAATTTTTGCTTATCTGCTCCATTTTATATGACTTATTCAAATATCACCTCAAAACCGCATTTTTTTGCTTGCATTTGTTTTGAATTTATATTAAAGTCATGATGCCTTATATATGGCAGACCTTATAAAGAGAATTTATTTAATTATTAAAATAAATTCACTGCCTCTGCTAAAGTTTAATTTTTAATTGCCGATAAGGGAAATTAGCAGAGCTTTAATTGGCAATAACGTAAAAACAGGAAGCTGTTCAGTAAAAAGTCTTTTAGACTTTGAACAGCCTGTTTCTTAAATGGAAGGAGGATAATTGAAAAAACTATTGACATTATTAGTAACGATGTTTCTCATAACAGGAGTTGCCTATGCAGCCTCGGTTGTTGGCTCAAAACATGACATGAGATTTATCGTAGATGATGAAGATACCGACCAGGTATGTGTATTTTGTCATACTCCTCATCAAACTGCGGAAGCAAATGCACAATATCCACTATGGAACAAGAAAATATCTACGAATACCTTTGGGGTCTATAAAAGTCCTACATTCGATGCAACTGATGTTGCGGAGATTGGCGGCAAGGGCGCGGGCTCACAATCAGTTTCAGCGTTATGTATGGGATGTCACGACGGCAGTGTAGCCGTAAATTCCCTTTACAGGCTGCCCAATGACGGGAGTCCCGGCACACCCTGGTTTGTTCCAGAGATATACAGTCTGAACAAAACTCTAAGTGATGATCATCCAATAAATTTTACGTATGATACTGTCCTGGCAACAAAAGATGGGAGTCTGACACCGCCGGTTTCAAGTTCACGGGTTGATAATAGTACACCTTATCTACCGCTCTTTGAAGGAAAGCTTCAGTGTGCCTCTTGTCACAATGTGCATAACCCGGAGTATAGACCATTCTTGAGAAGCAGTATTGACAGCAGCAAACTCTGCTTACGGTGTCATGTAAAATAATTATTGATACGATTTTATTTGTTTTAAGGGGGGGATGAATCCCCCCTCCTTTTTTATTAGAATAAACTACTTCTTATATATTATCAGAGATTATATGTCATTCCCGTAAGCGAAGCTCATCGGGGATCCTTCTGGAAAAAGATTCCGGCTTGTCCGGAATGACAGTAAAAATGAATACGAAAAAATACGGCCAAATATTTGTAAGCTTAATTGCAATAATTTTACTCAGTTTAACTGCATGTGCTCCACACCCTGAAAAAAAAGCGCTTAACCTCGTATGGCCCCTCCCGCCTGATGAGCCAAAAATAAAATTTCTTGAGACCTTTGAGTCAAATCTGGATTTTGAAGAAGAAGATTTATTTAAGACTCTTCTTGCAGGAGAGGATACTGAATTGGGTCTTGCAAAACCATATGGCGTCACCGTTGATAATGATGGAAGAGTTTATGTTACGGACCCAGGCAGGATCTTTATTTTTGACAGGAAGAGAAAAAAAGTGGATTTTATTGGAACAGAAACAAGTTCAGTAAGGCTTAAAATTCCGATCGGCATCGCTATCTCCCAGGAAGGAAAGATATATGTAACAGATACAGCCTATGACAAGGTGTTTGTTTTCAGTCTGGATGGAGAACTTTTAACTGCTATCGGGCAGGATGGGGAATTTGAAAACCCGAGCGGGCTGGCCATAGATGAAAAAAGAAAAAGATTATATATAGTTGACACTAAACAGCATAAAATCAGCGCCTACAGTACAATAGATCTCAACCTTCTTATGACGATCGGAGAAAGGGGTAACGACGCCGGGAATTTTAATTTTCCTACAAATATAGCTCTGGACAGCGAAGGCAATTTTTATGTTGTTGATACAAACAATTTCAGAGTTCAGATCTTCAATCCTGACGGCAAGCATATAAGAACCATAGGGCGTATAGGAGACAGCCCTGGTTCATTTGCAAGGCCCAAAGGCATAGCAATAGACTCAGAAGGACATATATACGTTGTTGATGCAGCGTTTCAGAATTTCCAGATTTTTGATAAAAACGGGCTTTTGCTCCTCTTCGTAGGGGAAGCAGGATATGG
>JAGVGM010000146.1 GCA_020057065.1 Thermodesulfovibrionia bacterium | reverse complement strand
AGAAATATGGAAGAGATTATAATTATAAAATCCCCCTTCATCCCCCTTTTTCAAAGGGGGAGACAGGAATTAACCCACACTCTTACGCGAAGACCCTATATTGTCAAGATGTCAAACAGAAGCGTAATAATTTGACTAACATAAAATATGTGTGTTAAATTTTTATAGCTTCATGATAAAATTCCTTACTAACCAGGTCCATTAACGTATGGAACCTTATCGTTACCAGCAGCTTGCTTACCTCATTGTGCCTGTATCACTCGGCGTAGAGTTTTTCCTTTCTTCCAAATACGAGAAAAAAGACAAGGAGACCGCTCCTGTCGGAGCCTATCTTTTAGATTTTTTAGGATTTGTATTTTCTGTATTGATCCCGGGGATATTTTTTTTTACATTATGGGCCATAGAGCACAAGGCTTTTCCACGCCAGGAAGTGATGCTGGCTAACCTGGACCGGTACGGGGTGATGTACTTCTTTTTGGGCGCCTGGTGGCAAATTGTGGTATTAACAGCGCTGAGATCAAGACGCATCAGACAGAACAACGATTCAAAATGGAAGGTCTGGATTCCTTATCTGGTTCTGGTGACTTATATTTCTCTGCTTGTCCTGTGGGTTGCGCCGTGGAACCTGAAATGGGTTTCTGTCTTTTTGTTCCTGGTAATTTTTACATGTCTCTTTAAGACATCTTTGAGAACCGTTGAAAAGGTTTTCTGGGTGCTCAGCGTTATAATAATTTTCATGGAGAATATTCTCTTTATCTTTCTTGAAACAGTTGTTTGAAAGAGTTCTTTCGTTAGATATAAGAAATTTTTATCCATCGATTGACAAAATTATTTTAATAAAGTTATTCTAATCGCTGTGACCATAGTCACCAGCCTTGTATTTCATAGATATACAGTTCAATAATCACTCAGAAATCGATTGTTAGCAATTTATAGATGGAGGAACAGTAAATGTTTAATCCCCTAAGATGGTTCAGAGAAATACACAAACAAATGCCGGCAATAGGCAAGATACTTATACTGTCTCTTGCGCTCATACTTATTATAGGCGGCGGTTACGTATCCTTCAAGTTTTACGACTTCACCGAGAATAATCCGAAATTCTGCGTAAGCTGCCATTTGATGGAGCCGGCATTTACAGCATGGGAAAAAAGCGAGCATAAAAATGTTGGTTGTCATGACTGTCACAAACTTGGCATTGTTGACAAGAACAAATTGCTTGTCAGCTTTGTCCTTCACAGACCCAAGACAGTTCCGGAAAGACATGGAAAGGTAATAGTGCCGTGGAAATTATGTATAACATGTCACTGGGAAAAAGATGAAAGATATGCCGGCGCTCCTAATGTCAGTCATTCAAGATACCATGCAAAGCATGTATTTATGGAACAGATAGAATGCTCCAAATGCCACGGATACAGGACACATCAATTTACGCTCGAGGAAAGATACTGTATTACCTGCCACCAGAACAAGGAAGTGCATGGTGTGGGAATGGAAAAACTTGCCTGTCTTAATTGTCATACAGACAGGACCGTAGACCTGAAACCGGGAAGCAGAAAATGTCTGTATTGTCATGGAGGCGAATTAATAAGACAGGAGTTGTCTCATGACGATACTATAGATGTAAAACACTTTATGCCTTCAGATGATGTTATCAAGCAGGCAAAAAAGATAGTTATTTCTCCAGATGCACCAATGCAGTTTTTCTGCTATGAATGTCATAAACCTCATTTAAAAGTAAGGCCTGACTGGGGCGATTGCCTTGTGAGATGCCACAGCGACCAGCTTCAGGTCGGGAAACACGAGATGCATGTTAAGACAATGGGTATGAAATGCACAGAATGTCATAAACCGCACATATGGCGCGTTTCCGCAGCCCAGGCAAAAAAGCTATGCATAAAATGCCATGAATACAGATCTCCGGACAGGTTCATAAGATAGAGGCGTAACAGCTTTTAAACATAAAACATGTTAGGGAGGAATGGATTTGAAAAGCTATGTTTTTCGTCCGCTATATGTGATCATCGTTCTCGTTATCGTTGTCCTGATAATCAGAGAGTTTTATGTGCCCAGGGATTTCGGCACACATGGAGATACCTATATGTACGGATGGCACAGAAAAGGTAACGAGGATGATTGGAAGGCATTCAAGGTTAAATACAAATTTGACAATGAATATTGCAAAGACTGCCACAGCGACAAGTATGAAAGCCTGATGCAGTCTCCACATGCAATAATTAAATGTGAGAACTGCCACGGTCCTGCTTTAGATCATCCTGCAGATCCGGCTAAATTAGTCATAGACAAAAGCAGGGGACTTTGTATAAGGTGCCACTCCTATCTGCCTTATAAACAATCAGACAGAGTAAATATCAGGGGAATAGACCCTGACAAACACAATCCGGAGACTGAATGTTCCATGTGTCACGATCCTCATAAGCCAAGTTTGGAGGGATTGAAATGATTACAAGAAGAAACCTTATTAAAGCAGGAATAGCGGGCATAGCGTTGCCTCTTGCATCTACTAAAATAATAAATGCCGCAGAGTCACTATTCCCGGAGAGATTTGAAAAACAGAAAGTCAGATGGGTATTCCTCGTTGATACAAAAAAATGTGTAGGCTGCGGTATGTGCGTAAAGGCATGCAAGAACGAAAACGAATTGCCTTATGATGCTCATATTACAAGGACCTGGGTTGAGCGGTATGTACTGACAAAGGACGGTCAGGTACATGCAGATTCACCAATAGGAGCGAGGGACGGCTTCACTGACAGAAAGATAGACCTTGGTGAAAGTGGCCTTCTGGACATAAAGAATGAAGATATCCTGAAGGCGTTTTTTGTGCCGAAGCTGTGCAATCAGTGCGAGAGTCCTCCATGCGTTCAGGTATGCCCTGTCGGCGCTACATACAAGACAGAAGACGGAGTGGTCCTTGTGGACCGGTCCTGGTGCATAGGCTGCGGATACTGCATCATGGCTTGCCCTTACGGAGTAAGATTCTTTCATCCGGTGCACAGGGTGGCTGAGAAATGCAACTTCTGCTACCACAGGATATCAAAAGGCATGAAAACCGCGTGTGTTGCGGCATGTCCTTTCGAGGCAAGAATGATAGGTAACATAAAGGACCCCGAGGACCCTGTTACAAGGATTATACAGACCGAAAGAATTGCGACGCTGAAGGAAGAATATGGAACAAACCCTCAGGTCTATTATTTAGGCATGAGCAAGGAGGTGAGATAATATGATACCGATAGAAGTCCACGGAGAGCTATGGACACTGAAAGATCTCTTTACTTATCCGAATGAATATATTTACTGGACTATACAGATAGTCATGTACCCGTTTATGACGGGTCTTGTCGCAGGGGCCTTTGTGCTCTCATCACTTTACCACGTCTTTGGAATAAAACAGTTAAAGGAGATGGCGCGCTTTGCCCTTGTATTCTCCTTTGCCTTATTGCCTGTGGCCCCGCTGCCCCTGCTTTTTCATTTGATGCAGCCTTTAAGAAACCACCATGTCTTTATGACGCCGCATTTTACATCGGCAATTGCCGCTTTCGGTCTTGTGTTTGTAACATATGGGGCATTGGTTGCTTATGAAATATGGTTTGTATACAGAGAACATCTTGTAAAAACAGCTCTTTCGCTGCGTAACAAGGCGGATAAGACTGCGGCTGAGAAGGTCCAATACTTTGTAAATAACCTCTTGACCTTCGGCGCATATGACATAAGCGAAGAAGCCATTCATAGAGACGAGAAGTCCGTCAAACTCCTTGCAAGCATTGGTATTCCTATAGCATGTTTCCTCCACGGTTATGCAGGCTTTATCTTTGGCTCGGTCAAGGCAAACGCCCTTTGGATGACACCTCTGATGCCGGTTATATTTATAATGTCAGCAATTGTCTCAGGAGTAGCCCTTTGCATGTTGACTTATATAATTGTTATGGAGTTAAGGAAATTATTTGCGACCTGGAATAAGCCTTCACGCTTTCATATCACTCCCGACGAGATCAAGAGCGCTGAGATAAACGAGATCAAGCTAACCTCAAGGTATCTCCTGCTTTTCATGGTATTTGCCATAAGCCTTGAATTGCTGGATCTTATCTTCAGGGGCTATACCGCCGTTAAGTCATGGGACATCTTGAGGAGCGTTATATACGGCAAGGACTTTGCAAGTATATTTATCCTCCAATATCTTATCGGCAATCTGCTGCCCTTTGCCCTTTTCCTGCTGCCGGGTTTGACAATAAAAAGGACTGTAATAGGCACGCTGCTTGTGCTTTTCGGCGTGTTTATGATGAGATGGAATGTCGTTATCGGCGGTCAATCGTTTTCCCTTACCTTTGCAGGATACATGCATTATGTGCTGCCGGTAATTCCTCACAATATAGAAACTTTTAAAGAAGGTGTCTTTGGAGCCTTGACTGTTATGGCATCGCCTTACGTGCTTTTCTGGATGCTGAATAAGATATTCCCTGTATTTATCAGTGAGGGGTCACATTAGAGAGAAGTTCAGGTATAATATTTTTGAAAAGGCGAAACTGAATGTTTCGCCTTTTTTATTCTCTTATGCGTATATATACATGAAAAGATCAGTGTTTGTTTGACTCTGTGTTATCCTTCTTTTATACTGAAAACATTCACCGCAAATGAAAAAATACGAGATAAAAAATTCCACTGCTTTTAAACCGGCCATAGACTACTCTTCTCATCTCAATCCTGAGCAGTTTAGCGCCGTTACATCCGGAGACGGACCGTCACTCGTCATTGCAGGCGCAGGTTCGGGAAAGACGAGGGTTGTTACTTACAGGGTTGCATATCTTCTGGAAAAAGGTATACACCCTTCCAGGATAATGCTCCTTACTTTCACGAACAGGGCTGCACGTGAAATGCTTCACAGGGTGGAACTTCTGATAAAGGGAGAGGCCCGCCGGATTTGGGGAGGGACTTTTCATCATATAGGCAACATAATCCTACGGCAATATGGGAATGCTCTCAATATTAATACTAATTTTACAATCCTTGACAGTGAAGACACAAAAGCCCTGATTGATTCATGTATAACAGAGCTTAACTTAAGGACGGATAAGATGTTCCCCAAAGGGAAGATTGTTCTTGAAGCTATCAGCCGCTCAACAGGCAGCGAAAGGACTATTGCCGATGTAGTAGAGAATGATTTTTCCTACATGCTTGTTTTCGCAGAAGAAATAGAAAAAGCTGCTCAGTTGTATATAAAAAAGAAGAGGACGATGGATCTCGTGGATTTTGACGACCTCCTGTATTACTGGAAAAAGATTATGGTTGAGATACCTGCTGTCAGGGAAAAACTTTCTGAAAGGTTTCTCCATTTACTCGTTGACGAATATCAGGATACAAACAAGATACAGGCTGAAATAATTGACCTCATGGCCTCAGCACACAGAAATCTGATGGTTGTCGGAGATGATGCCCAGTCCATTTATTCTTTCAGGGGTGCATGCTTTGATAATATAATAAACTTTCCTGAAAAATACCCTGACACAAAGGTCTTTAAACTGACAACCAACTATAGAAGCACGGAAGAAATCCTGTCTCTTGCAAATGAGAGTATCGCCTTCAACAAGAGACAGTTTCCTAAAACTTTAAACTCCCTGCAAAGAAAAGGTGTTCTGCCCGCTCTGGTCCCTTTAGAAAATTTATCACAGGAGGCAGAGTTTGCAGCAAAGAGGATCATGGATCTTATTGACGAGGGAGTACCGATGAAGGAAATAGCGGTATTATACAGATCGCACTATCAATCCATGGAACTGCAAATGGAGCTGACAAGAAAAAGGATACCGTATGAGGTGCGGTCAGGATTGCGCTTCTTTGAACAGGCCCACATAAAAGACATAATCTCATACCTGAGGGCGGCCTTAAATCCAATGGATGAAATTTCATGGATAAGAATATTAAGGCTTATTCCCGGCATCGGGAACATTACTGCAAAGAAGGTATGGGAATTTATCAAGGCTTCAGAAAATCCGCTTGAGACAGCAGCATCGGATAATATTGCGAAACTGCTTTCACGTAGAGCCAGAGACAACTGGAAGACATATAAAATAAGTATAGAAGCATTAAAAAGCGATAATATCCTGAACAATCCTTCGGAGGCGATACGGGAAATCCTTGAAAGCGGTTATAATGCCTATCTGCAAAGCAACTACGAAAACTATGAAGACAGAATAGAAGATATCGAGCAGCTTTCAAACTACTCTGAACACTTCAGCTCCACATGGGAATTCTTGAGCGACCTTGCGCTTCTTACAAGCGTACAGACAGAAGACGTTGTGGAGCCGGAAGAAGAAGCTGCAGCAATTGTGCTGTCCACAATTCACAGGGCAAAGGGGCTTGAGTGGTCCAGGGTATTTATCATCGGGCTTACTGACGGCAGCTTCCCCTCGGCAAAATCCATGGGCAGCCTGGAAGGTGAGGAAGAGGAAAGGCGGGTATTTTACGTCGCCGTTACACGAGCCAAGGATGAACTGTATCTTTGTTATCCCGTCATGGATAACAGATGGCACGACGGCGCCATTGTAAAAAGGCCGTCTCCATTTATTCAGGAACTGCCGGAAAAAACTTATGAATATTGGGAGATAGAGAGGTATTAACTTTACTGAGGAGTTTTCAAGTAAGGTCTCGCAGTTTGTCATTCCCGCAGGTAGTCCGTGGCAGAATTCTTACAATGAATCGTTTAATAGTGTATTCCGGGATGGTTGCCTTGATCGTTAGATATTTACATCAGTCAGAGAAGCAAAACAGGTAATTCTTGTCCTTTTCAAGAAGTAACGGACATTTTAGCAATGATATAAAGTGCAGAAGTTTCTCGATTTATTAAACAGGGGCTATGAAAATTTTGCGGCGGTAATATTGAAGTTCCGAGATGCTTTCATGAATATCTTTAAGGGCAATGTGAGCGTTTTCCTTCTCAAACAGGGGAAGACCTGGATACCAGATATTATATAGCTCCTTTATGGAGCTGACGTCAATGTTGCGGTAATGAAAATACTTTTCTAATATCGGCATATATTTGATGAGAAATCGACGGTCTTGCCATATCGAATTGCCGCAAAGAGGAGATTTCCCGGGAACAATATGGTTTTTGATGAAATCAAGTGTCATCATCTCCGCATCTCTCATATGAAAAGCGGACTGCCTGACCCGTTCAACCAAGCCTGTTTCATTATGGTGTTTTTTATTCCAGTCATCCATGGAATGGAGCACTTCACTGTGCTGGTAGATCGCAAGGACCGGCCCTTCAGAGATTATCTCTAAATTACCGTCTGTTATTACTGTTGCAATTTCAAGGATTGTATTTGTTTCAGGATCTAAACCTGACATTTCAAGGTCCATCCAGACAAGGTTGGATTGTTCGGGATTAACCTTCTCAATTATTAAATTTTCAACTCGTTCTATCATGTTTAAATGAGATTTTAAAAACCTGCTTTCAGCAGAGTATTAAAAATAGCACAAAAAACAGGATCATTACAATTATGGGTCTTCGCGTAAGAGTGTGGGTTAATTCCTGTCTCCCCCTTTGAAAAAGGGGGATGAAGGGGGATTTTATAATTATAATCTCTTCCATATT
>JAGVGM010000173.1 GCA_020057065.1 Thermodesulfovibrionia bacterium | reverse complement strand
CTCCTTCGTGTACCGTCCTTGTGGAATCCCTTTCATCTTCTCACCTCCGTCTTTGTATTTTATCTGACTTTGGTGTCCATTATTTCCATCTTACATCAACGACCGCAATCACACGGCGTTCCTCGGCTCCCGGACCTCATCATTCCTCCATTCGGCTTTCCTTTGCATTTTTCTCTGTACAAATCACTTCAGAGAGGTTTATGATATTTCATTAGCGCTTTTCGAGTACTTTTTTGAATGATCCTTACGTAGAATAGATATCGTTAGACTCAAAAACATCAGGGGGTGTTTATGTCAGCAATATGTATTTATTGTAGTGCCTCCATAAAATATCCGGAAAAAGTAAATCATTTCATCACCAGTGACATATGCTCAGAATGCCTCGATAGCATTTTAAATCACCAATATGATTTATTAATATCATTTCTTGACAACATTGAAGCGCCAATTCTTCTTATGCAGCCAGATCCGAGACAAGTCCGCACAGCAAATAAAAAAGCATGTGAATTATTTGAAAAAGATTTATCTCAAATCGAAAGACATCGGAGTGGGCAAGTATTTGATTGCATACATTCATTCACAGAAGCAGGGTGTGGAAGAGACGTAAATTGTGAAGACTGCAAAATCAGGAATTCTGTAGTTGAGACCTTTACAAGCGGGAAATCATTTAATGGCGTATCCACAGTTCTGGATACAAAGAAAAACAACATAATAAAGCCTTATAATTTGCAGATAGCAACAGAGAAAGTTGGGGATTTAGCACTGCTGAGAATAGATAAATATGAAATTAGCCTAACAGAAGACTACGGGGGCAGACTCTGAAGGTTAATTGTCAGTCTATTGTGCTTTATTTGAAAGCACAATGATCCTCTGCCTTACCTCTGCCCGGGTTTTGTCATCAAGTGAACTGTCCGCATAAGCAGTCTTGTAAAGTTTTAAAGCCTCTTCTGTTTTTTCCTGTTTTTCGTATACGCGCGCAAGGCCTAACATGCCTGATACATCCCCTGATTTCATAAGCCTTGAGAAATATTCAAAGGCCCTGGAATAATTCATCTGCAATTCATGCAGGACGGCAATATTCAACAGTACATTCTTATTGTCCGGATCAAGTTTCAGGGCCTGATCTAAATATTCCTCAGCAGCGGAGATATCCCCTGACTTTGCGGAAGCTATTCCAATATTAATTAATGCGGGGACATAATCTTTGTTTAATTCCAGCACTTTTTTAGAATAATTGACAGACTCGCTGATCAGTCCCAATGATAAATATATGTAAGCGATGCTGTTCATGACTATGTAATTGTTCCTGTCTAACTCCAGAGCCTTCTTGTAATTAGCCAGCGCTCCCTGATAGTCCTTTTTCATTTCCGATTCGCCGGCGCTGTACAAAAAAGCATCTATCTCGGATTCATTCCGGATCGTATTAGGAGCCTCTTGTTTAACAATGACCTGCTCCAGGTTGGGAAGGATATCCTTCACTTTCCTTTCAGGAGCGGGAGCAGAATGTACTTCCCTTTCCTGCTTCTTTGATGTAACAACCGCAGGCGCGGCTGTTTGTTTGCTTTGGACCGCCTCTTGTGATTTTGAAGGTTGAACAGGTTCAGCAGATTCCGAAACTTCAGGATGACCCGGGGCGTTACCTTCTCCGCCCTGTCGCTGTTTTTCTGCTGCCGGGGTCTGATACCGTGGTGTTATACTGATATCGCCCGCCGATCTTTCAGAAAGGGTCCTTGTGAAATAGACCAGAAAAATGCCTGTAAGTATTGCAACAGCAAATAAACATGCTAACAGGACGATCCTTCTTCTGTTAGCTGATTTCTTAGCAGAACCCTGTACAATATTTATGAGATTTGGCGGGACGTCCCTCTTTGTTTGAGGCTGTTTTATCTTTGAGAGCAGATCAGCAAGAAGACTCATAATTAAAATAATGTTACAGTTCTGTCATACCCGCGCAGGCGGGTATCCAGAACTCGTTAAAAACACTGGATTCCCGTTTTCACGGGAATGACGATACTGACTGTTAATGTCAATTTATTAATGCGTTTGTATTAATTAAATTTTCTCGTTCCCAATTATAACAAAAATACTTTTAATAAACATATTGCTCATCTGCAATTATCTGCGTCCTTATATTGTCTTGCAAGTTATATAAAAAATCCTGTATCCTTTTTACGTTATGCAAATGTTGAAGCCTGCAGAACAACTCGGGATGATCAAAAGGGGAGCGGTCGAGATATTAATTGAGAACGCACTGCTCAAAAAACTTGAGCGTTCTTATCAGACAAATACCCCGCTAAAAATAAAGGCTGGTTTTGACCCCACTGCGCCGGATATTCACCTCGGGCATACAGTCCTTCTCGAAAAAATGCGGCAGTTCCAGGAGCTGGGACATGATGTGTTTTTTATAATAGGAGACTTTACAGGTATGATCGGCGATCCTACCGGGCGGTCGGAACTGAGAAAGCCTCTCTCCAGTGAAGAGGTTCTCAGGAATGCCGAGACATATAAACAGCAGGCCTTTAATATCCTTGATCCTCAAAAGACCATAATAAAATTTAACAGCGAGTGGCTCGGAGCAATGAGCGTAATAGATTTTGCAAGGCTCGGCTCCCTGCTGACAGTTGCGCGGATGCTTGAGCGTGAGGATTTTAAAAAGAGATTTGAAAATCAGCATGACATCAGCATACTTGAATTTTACTATCCCCTGCTTCAGGCCTATGATTCCGTTTTTCTGAAGGCGGATATTGAGCTTGGAGGAACAGATCAGAAATTCAACCTGCTTATGGGACGGACCATACAAAAACGGATGGGGATAGAAGAACAGGTCGTTATAACGATGCCCCTGCTTGAAGGACTTGACGGGGTGAACAAGATGAGCAAAAGCCTCGGCAATTACATCGGCATTACCGAAACTCCAAAGGACATGTTCGGAAAGATCATGTCGATAAGTGATGAGCTGATGCTGAAATATTATGAATTGCTAAGCCGCATCTCTGTGGCCCAACTGAATGACCTGAAAAACGGGATCAAGGATAATTCAGTGCACCCGATGGAGGCAAAAAAGTCTCTCGCTCTTGAGATTGTCGAAAGATACCATGGCAGGGAGGCCGCACTTAAGTCTAAAGAGGAATTCGGGCACATATTCAAGGATAAGGGCATTCCGGATGAGATACCGGTGTTCAGAATTTTCTGGGAAGAAGAAGGGATGTGGCTTCCAAAGATAATGAAGCTTTCAGGCCTTGTGAAAAGCACCGGGGAAGGCATACGGCTGATAAAGCAGGGCGGGGTCACCGTAAATAATGAAAAATGGGAGAATCCTGATAAAAACCTTCCTGCCGGTGAGTATCTTCTTAAAGTCGGGAAGAGGAGATTCTTAAAGATCGTTTCAGAATAAAATTCACCCACCCTTCATCGCAAAAAGCGGTGCATGATTTGAGGTAAATATCGGAGGCTCTCTCCTTAATATCTCAGCTACTGCCTTGTTCCTTTTAAATTCGTTATCAATGAAGCGCCTTACCTGCTTTCTGTCCCAGCCTTTCGGATGCAAAAAATCCGTATAGAGCGTGAGGTCTCCTTCGTAAAAACTGCTTGTTTGAAATTTTCCTGCCTCAGGTCCGCAGACCGGCATATTGAATATCGCAAGGTTTAAAAAACTGATCTCATCTTTATGTCTGACAACAAACTCAAGGGTCTTTCGCGCCTCGGACAGGGTTTCCTCCGGGGTGCCGAACAGAAGATAAACATAAGCGGCAATCCCTGCCTTTTTCAGCGCTTTTAAAGATAACGATGCCGTTTCCAGATCGATCCCCTTCCGCATACAGTCGAGCACTCTTTGATCTCCTGATTCAAGCCCGAGTTTCAGCATCACACATCCTGATCTCTTCAAGGCCCTGCAAAAATCAATATCAGTGAGAAGCTTGTCAATACGTGCAAAACCATACCACGGAACACTTAACGGATCATCTGCGAGTCTCATTAAGAGCGTTGTGTTCACGGAGTTGTCCAGTAAATGAACCATGACAGGACGTATCTTTGCAGTCAGGGCATCGAGATCCATTATCACACTGTTAATCGGCGTCGGGATATATGGATTGTCTTCTGCTTTTTCAGGACAAAATGAACACTTGTTCCAGTAGCAGCCGCTTGAAGCGCTGTATGGCAGGATCAGTCCGGGCGACAGATAATCATTTAAAGGCAGGAAATCATAACACGGAGTGAAATGTTCTTCACTAATACCTTTGATTCCCAAAATCGAAAGCAATTGATATTCCCCGGGCCCGGCAACGAGGTAATCCACAAGCCCTTTGAACGGGTTTGTCCATTTCGGATTTCTCATCCATGATGTCACAAGCCCTCCACCAAGCACGATGTCAAGACCGGGGAATTCTTTTCTCAGGAAACCGGCCATCGAGAACGTGCAAAGCGCCTGGCTCAAATAATTCAGGGAAAATCCAGCCACAGAATAACTCTCCCTCTGAACAAGCTCCGGAAGTCTTTCCCTGAAATACGGATAAAAAGGATTCTCCTCCGGGTTTTCAGCTGCTCTTATGAGGTCCCTGCTTTTCAGAGGAGAGAGTTCCTTGTGATGGATATCCGCAAGTCCAAGTGTGACTCCGTTATTTACGGACATCTCAACGGCACGGTTAAGATCAATAACTGCTCGCTTGTAACGATCAATAGAGCTATAGATTTTCCAATTTTTCAGCGCATTATAATTTTTGAATATATTACGAAAAGCGCGGGCCGTCCATCTGCCAGAAGGGCTGATAGTATTTGATATTGGACTATTTATCAGATATAGAAGAGCTTCGAGATTTGCATCAAGGACTTCATGCTTAATTTTATACTGGCTGAGCGCTCCTGAAAGCCTGGCCAGTCCAGCCGGAGGCTCACAAGGCTTTGCAACAGGGGGATGGATGAGTATCATAGATCATCAACCGCTTTTCTCAATAAACGCATCCCTCAATAATTTGCTCTGTCTCTCAAATGCCTGTCTTGGATTCTTGGGGTCTTTCATGAGGGAGATTTCCTGTGTGATGAGCCTTGCCAGATTTAGGACATGGGTATCGACCTTTGAGGATTCTCTTTTGTAGAGAGGGTGGTCTCTGTTTACATAAATCGTTGTCTCTTCTGAAAAGACCTCTGCCCCGTCTTCTCCGAAACTGTCCACGCATATTGAGACGCCTATATCGCCGAATTTCATCCTCTTGATTACCGCATTTGGCGTCAATTGTTTTACTTTAGGTTTTTTCTTTCTCTTCTTTTTCGGTTCTTCAGCTTTAACAGTTTGATCAGCTTGAATGGTTTGTTCAGTTGGAACGGTTTCTTTAGCCGTCATCGCAGCGCCGCCGATTCCTTTTGTTTCTTCTCCAACCGGAAAGGTCCCAAATGGAGACAACTCAGGATTTGCAACCAATGCCTTATATATTTTTTGAAGAACCTCTCCGAGCGCCCGGCTGACTTTTCTTCCTTCCTTCTTGCCTGACAGCTTTTGAAGGATGTTCTTTACATCTCCAATAACCCTTTCCATGACCTTATGAAATGCCGCGTATTCAGGTGAGTCCTTTATGAAGCCGGTTCTGTCACTTGTAATGGGAAGAAAATCGGCATTTACCTCTCCTGCTATCCGCGCCATTGTCTTCCCCCATGTCTCCATGCCAAAAAATTCGCGCCTCACAGTTACCTGTTTTACCTTTATCTCAATTCCGAGTTCCTTGATTGAAGATGCGGTTTCAGGGAGTATGATTATCTCTCCTGTAATAGGCCCGAAAGGAGTTCCTTCAAGAAACGGGATTCTGTGCCCTGAAAGACTTCTCGGAGTAATTGTATGTCCATTGAGTCTTACCCTGAAATGAGGGGCCTTGAGCGGCGTGCCTTCGATTATCTTTGCTTCAATATCCTTTGGATCAAACTTCTTGTTCAGTCCTGCAAGCACGACAGTTGTGCCGTCTGTTTTTCTGAAATCAGGCGGAAGAATCTCAAACGGAAGTTGCCACACATTCTCTGCCTTTTCCCATTCTTCCTTATCAAATATAACCCTTCCTGCAAAATCACCGTTCTTGGTTATTACCTCAAACCTTTTCGCCGCGGAGAGGGTTGCAAATTTTCCTATCCCGAACTGCCCGATCCTGTCCCTTCCGTAAATCGGGGATTTCGGTGAATAGAGTTTTTGCTGGGAGCCTATATTGAAATACTGCCTGAGACCATCCCTGTCCATCCCGCTCCCGTTGTCTTTTATTTCAATAATGTCTTCACCAACAGTAATCTCAACCAGAGTCGCATCCGCATCATATGCGTTATTTACAATCTCGCGCACAAACTCAATGCTTTCCGTATAAAGCCTTTCGCCGATGGTAATGATGTGGCTTTTGTCGATAGTTACCGTGATAAATTCGTTGTTGTTTGTGTTCATGGGATTTTCTTAAGATACTACAAAGTGAGCAGGATGCGCCAGTAGTAGCGCCCTCATTTATTGGGGGCGTATTCCGCAGGCCAATGTTTTCGTCGGGAATAAATCCCGACGCTACAAACCATAAAATTGCTTGATTATGCCAGAGGTTTCAATAAAAATATATACATAAAATTGCTATAATACAGTATATTATAGCCAAGTCAGGTTTTATTTATACCTGATAAATCAAGTTATGGAAAGCAAAAATATAAGACAACTGTTTCTGGATTTCTTCAGGGAAAAGGGGCATGAGATCATCCCCAGTTCGCCTCTTCTGCCCAAAGATGACCCGACGCTTCTTTTTACCAACGCCGGCATGGTTCAGTTCAAATCGGTATTTCTCGGTGAAGAGACCAGACCTTACAAACGTTCTGTGACCGTACAGAAATGTCTCCGTGCTGGCGGAAAGCACAATGACCTTGAGAATGTCGGAAGAACCGCACGGCACCATACATTCTTTGAAATGCTGGGGAATTTTTCTTTTGGCGATTACTTCAAGAAAGAAGCTACAGAATGGGCCTGGGAATTTTTGACAGAAAAGGTGAAACTGCCCGCAGATAAACTTTACATTACTGTTTATGAAAAAGACGATGAGGCAGAAGAGATATGGAAAAATCACGTAGGTGTTCCTGCCGGGAGAATATACAGGCTCGGCGAAAAGGACAATTTCTGGCAGATGGGAGACACAGGTCCATGCGGGCCCTGTTCCGAAATACTGATCGACCAGGGCGCTGAATTAAGCTGCGGGAAACCGACATGCGCGGTAGGGTGCGATTGCGACAGGTATCTTGAGATATGGAACCTCGTTTTCATGCAATTCAACAGGGATTCATCAGGTCAATTAAATCCTTTACCGAAACCGAGCATTGACACAGGAATGGGAGTTGAGAGATTATCTGCAGTGCTCCAGGGCAAACACAATAATTTTGACTCGGACCTTTTCATGCCGATCATCAGAACAGTCGAAAAAATCTCCGGAAAGAAATACGGCATATACTCAGCAGAGAACGTCTCTATGCGGGTAATAGCTGATCACATAAGATCCGCGGCTTTTGTCATCTCAGAGGGATTGTTCCCTTCCAATGAAGGCAGGGGATATGTTCTCAGAAGGATCATAAGAAGGGCCGCAAGACATGGTTTTATGCTCGGCATCAATGAGCCATTCCTCTACAATGTGCTTGATGCGGTTTATGAAATTATGTCCGGGGCTTATCCTGAACTGCTTGAAAACAGAGACAGAAGCAAAAAAGTACTGAAATTGGAAGAGGAGAGATTTGCACATACCCTTTCTTCAGGCATGGAAATATTGAATAAGATCATGGATGAATTGAGATCGTCCGGCAAGGACACGATCCCCGGACCGGAATTATTTAAATTATATGACACATTTGGCTTTCCCCTCGACCTTGCCCAGGATATTGCGGGAGACAACAGGCTTAATATAGACCTTAAGGGTTTTAATGATGAAATGGAGCTCCAGAAAACACGCGCACGCGCCTCGTGGGTTGGAGAGGATGAAATTACAGGCGTTTACCGCGAGATAAGAAAACAGTCCGGCTCCACAGAATTTCTTGGCTACGAAGCGCTGCATACTGACAGCACAGTAGTTGCGTTGATCAAAAACGGCGTTCTTGCAGAAGAAGCAAAAGAGGGGGAAGAAGTTGAGATCATACTGGACAAAACCCCGCTTTACGGCGAGTCAGGCGGACAGGTCGGAGACCATGGAATTATCAAGGCGGATGGATTAACGGTAGAAGTACTGGACACAAAGAAATTCAGTGATATACTTATTCATAATGCTGTTGTCAGAAAAGGGATGATCAGGAAAGCAATGGCTGTTTCAGCAACCGTTGATGAAGACATAAGAAAATCCATTATGCGTAACCACACTGCAACGCACCTGCTTCATTCTGCTTTGAAAACCATCCTTGGAGACCATATAAAACAGGCTGGATCACTTGTCGCTCATGACAGACTAAGGTTTGATTTTACTCATTTTTATGCAATGCAAAGCAGAGAGATCGATGAAGTGGAAGAAATTGTGAATGAAAAGATACTCGAAAATCTGCCTGTACATCGATCAACAACAACCCTTGATGATGCAATATCTAAAGGGGTAATAGCTCTCTTTGGTGAAAAATACGGTAATGAAGTGAGAGTCATAAAAGCAGGAGATTTTTCTGCTGAGCTCTGCGGCGGAACACACTGTCATGCAACAGGTGAGATTGGTTTATTCAAGATAGTATCTGAAGGGAGCGTTGCTGCCGGCATAAGAAGGATAGAGGCAGTTACAGGTTTGCAGGCCATTGAGTTTTACAGGACACGGGAAGAGGAATTGAAGAAGGCCGCCGGGCTCCTGAAAGTCCCGGAACTGAAAGTTTCTGAGAGAGTTGAGAAAATTATCAGCGAATCAAAGCAGCAGGAGAAAGAACTTGATAAATTCAGACAGAAGGCGGTAAAAGGGAAAGTTGATGGTATCCTTGAAAGAACTGTTTCTATTGATGGTATAAAGGTGATAGCCCAGAAGATCGATGGACTTGAAATGAAGGCATTACGCGACCTGTCGGATGCTTTAAGAAACAAGATGGGTTCCGGTGTTATCCTTCTTGCCTCTGCACTTGAGGGACAGGCATACTACGTTTCCGCTGTATCAAAAGACCTGACCTCACGTTTTCATGCCGGAGAGATCCTTAAGACAGTTACAGGCGGAAAAGGCGGCGGAAGGCCTGACATGGCACAGGGCGGCACGAAGGACATAGAAGGGATAGATAAGGCGATAGGTTTAGTTGTGGATATAATTAAACAGCGTAGGGGGGGGTTTCAAACCCGCCCCTACCAATAAAGGAGGGAATATGACGCTAAATGAAATCGTACATAAGGCATTAATGGCGGGACTTGGGGTTCCTGAAAAAATGAAAGAAATGGTTGATGATCTTGTCAAAAAAGGCGAATTAAGTGAATTCCAGGGCGCCAAACTTGTTAAAGAGTGGTCGGATAAGGCGAGCAAGACCGGAGAGGATGTCACCAAAAACATAACATCTTTTGTAGACAAGACCCTTGAGAAAATGAACATCCCGACAAGAGAAGAAGTTGAAAAACTCGAAAAGAAAATAACAGCCCTTTCGGCAAGGGTGAAGAAGCTTGAGGGGTCGTCTCAGACGAGTGAATAAGTACATTGCAAATTGTAAACTTGTTGTCATTCCGGCTTCCGTTCTCCGTAGTACTACGAAGGACGAATGTCCGGTAACCCCCTTTCATCCCCCTTAAATTAAGGGGGAAAGAGGGGGTTACGGATTCCCGACAAGCGGGAATGACGTTTTTACTGTTATGAACATTAAACTAATGAAATATCAAATTTGAAATTATCATTTTGATATAACTTTAAATGGCAATAACAAATCTCGTAAGATACTGGCAGACATATAAGAATATTAAGAGAATAAGACAGATAGTCAAAGTATTCCTCAGGCATGGTTTTGGACAGTTTATAGAGCAGATAAATCTAGAGCGCTTTGTTCCCCTGAGCACAAGATTAAAACTCTTCAACCGTTGGGAAAAAATCGAGAGGCATACCATCCCGGAAAGATTGAAGATTGCGTTCAGCGAATTGGGACCATCTTTTATAAAACTTGCTCAGATTCTCTCCTCAAGACCCGATCTCATAACGACTGAATACGCAGATGAATTTAAAAAACTTCAGGATAAGGTTCCTCCGTTTCCCTCAGAAAAAGCAATACAAATCATAGAGTCTGAACTTAATATAACGCTTAATGATGTATTTGCAGATTTTGAAGATATCCCTGTTGCAGCCGCCTCTATTGCACAGGTACATAATGCCGTTCTAAAAACCGGTGAAAAAGTAATCATCAAGGTGCAGAGGCCTGATATCCGGGAAATTATTCAAAACGACTTAACAATTTTGAGTGCTATTGCACGCCTTATGATGAAATATATTCCTGAAAGTAAGTTTTTTGACCCTGAGGGAATAGTAAATGAATTTTCCAGGACCGTACTAAAGGAACTGGATTTCTTTGCCGAAGCAAAAAATGCACAGCGGTTCAAAAAGAGCTTTACTGAAAATCATGACATATGCATTCCCACAATTTACTCTAATATATTGTCCGAAAAAATCCTTGTAATGGAGAGGCTTGAAGGTGTGAGGATAGACAATATAAGCGAAATAGACTCCTTAGGAATAGACAGATGTGAACTGGCCCAAAAGGGAGTTAACGCATATTTCAAGATGATTTTCGAAGACGGGTTCTTTCACGCCGACCCTCATCCCGGGAATATCTTTGTTATGCGGGACGGAAGGCTCGGATTAATGGACTTTGGGATAGTAGGATGGTTGACGCCGGATATGATGGAAAATATTGCCGCTGCTTTCATTGCTCTCTATAACAGAAAATTTGACGCTCTTATTGATATATACATAGATATGGGATTGGTAGCAGGTGATGTTGACTTAGAGGAATTTAAGAGGGCTTTAAAGAGAGACCTTGTTGATGTCATTGAGCCTCTTTATGACCTTACTATTTCTGAAATTAATTTTCCTGAATATCTTGAGATGTTTACGCGCCTTGTTATTAAACACGGTCTCAAGGTGCCTTCAGAATTTATGCTGATAAATAAAACCATAATGATGCTCGATAATATAGGCAGACAACTGGACCCTAATTTTAACGCAATTGTTGCGGCAGAACCTTATGCAGCAAAACTCATAAAAAAACGCCTGAGTCCCAAAAACATTTTTGACAAGGCAAAAGAGAACTTGTCAGACATGGGTCGTCTTTTGTTCGATACCCCGAGGCAGATAAACAGGCTTTTAAGAAAAACGATACGGGATGAAGTGACTTTAAATATTAATCCGATAGGGATGGATAAATTAATCAAAGACATAGACCGTTCAAGTAACCGTCTTGCATTCAGCATAGTTGTTGCAGCCATTATAATGAGTTCGTCCATGCTGATACAATCAAATATTGATATAGGCGGAAGAATTTGGGGGTTGCCAACGATAGGGGCCATAGGGTTTTTAGTGGCTTTTTTACTTGGTATAAGGCTTCTGATATCTATTATAAAGTCGGGCAGGTTATAGTACGTTACGAGTTACGAGTTACGAAAAAACTTTACATCCTTCAATAAGGAGGGAGCATGATCATAGAAGAACTAAACAATTATCTGGATCAGGAATTCGGGAATATTGACAGGGTTGTTAATGAACTCTTTTCGCTATACAAACCGGAAAAATCCGAATATACACTTGCTGAACAGGCTGCCGTAGCCGCCTTTATAGTAAATATATACAGCGGCATTGAAAAGATATTAAAGCAGATGCTTCTTTTTGACAAACTCGATGTACATGATTCTCCTGAGTGGCATGAAAAAGTACTGAGAAAATCCAGCGAGATCGGCATACTGCCTCCGGACCTGTTTAAGATATTATCAAGCTACCTCGCGTTCCGCAATTATTATATTTATACATATATCTTTAACATTAAATGGGAAAACATAACGGCTCTTGCTGACACGGTTAATGATGTAGTCGGAAAGCTCAAAACCGAGATTACCGAATATATCCAGACGATCTGACAGGAAAAAGGTAAAGTCGATCCGGTTATTTTCTCTTTTTTTGTTTTTGTAAAAATGCTATTATTGATGTGGTTTTAATATTTTCTACAGAGAAATTGCCGTAAAGTAAAAAAATGATTGAAAAAAATATCAAAAAAGTGCAGATTAATATGTGATTTAAAAACTTAACCCTAATAAAGGAGGAGGCAACATGCCAAAGAAGAAGGCCGTAAAGAAAGTAGTTACGAAAAAAGTCGTAGTAAAAAAAGTCGTAAAGAAAAAGGTCGCAGCGAAAAAAGTTGTAAAGAAAAAGGTTGTAAAGAAGAAGAGGACCCCGAGTGCTGCATTTATGAAGCCCATGCAGATTAGCGACGCCCTCGCAAATGTAGTCGGCAGCAAGCCGCTGCCAAGGACAGAGGTTACCAAAAAACTCTGGGTTTATATCAAAAAGAACAAGCTTCAGGATTCTGTAAACAAGAGGATGATAAATGCCGATGCAAATCTGAAGGCAGTATTCGGTGGCAAGAACAAGGTCTCAATGTTTGAGATGACCAAACTGGTCAGCAAGCATTTAAGCTAATAGTATTGATTAGGGTTTAGACTATAAAGATAAAGGCGCAGGCGAGAAGTCTGCGCCTATTCTTTCCTGATTTCATTATTCCTTAAACAATGTCTCGCTGCTCTCTTCCTCGTCCTGTTCAGCAAAACGTGCGATGCTTACAACCTTATCGTCTTCGGCAAGGTCTATAAGCCTTACTCCCTGCGTGGCCCTTCCTATTGTGGAAATATTCGATGCCTTTAAACGGATTACTTTGCCGCTGCTTGCGATAATTATTATCTCATCATCGCTTGTCACCTGAAGCACTCCGACGACCTTGCCGTTCTTGGGCGTTACCTTTATCGTAAATATTCCCTTCCCGCCCCTGCTTTGCAAACGGTATTCTCCCGCTTTTGTCCTTTTTCCGTAACCTTTCTCCGTAACCGTCAAAAGGGTTGTATCGTCATCAAGTATATCAACAGAGACAACTTCATCATCCAGTTTTAATCTGATTCCACGCACACCGTGAGCAACACGTCCCATTTCCCTTACATTATTTTCAATAAACCTTATGGACAGTCCATTTCTGGTGCTGAGATTTATGTCTTTCTTTCCGTCAGTCAGCCGGACGCCGATGAGTTCATCATTCTCATCAAGTTTAATTGCGTTAATGCCTTTTGTCCGGGGATTGCTGTAGGCTGTAAGAGATGTTTTTTTGACCACGCCTTTTTTCGTCGCCATAAAGAGAAAGGTGTCTTCCTTGAATTCCTTTATTGCAAAGACCGCTGATATTTTTTCATATTGCGATAACTGTAAAAGGTTTACTATTGCCTTTCCCTTTGCAGCTCTTCCCATTTCAGGGATCTGATAAACTTTGAGCCAGTAAAGCCGTCCGAAATTTGTAAAGAAAAGCACATGGTCGTGCGTTGACGCAGTAAAGAGGCGTTCGACAAAATCCTCCTCCCTTGTCTCCATTCCGAGCGATCCTTTTCCTCCTCTCCTCTGGCTTCTGTACTGCGTGAGGGGATTCCTCTTGATATAGCCGTTATGAGAAATGGTAACCACCATTTCCTCTTCCTGAATGAGGTCTTCAATGGTTAACTCCTCTGCTTCATCTGAAATTTGAGTGCGCCTCTTGTCCGCGTATTTTCTCTTTATTTCGAGGAGGTCTTCTTTGATTATATTGTCTACAAGTATGGGGCTTGCGAGGATGGCTTTAAGGCGTTCAATCTCCTTGATCGTATCGAGATAGTCCTGAATTATTTTTTCTCTCTCCAGTCCGGTCAGTCGCTGGAGTCTCATCTCGAGGATAGCCTGAGCCTGGATCTTTGTCAGGGGAAATTTACTTGTCAGTCCTTCGAGCGCTTCCTCGGGATTCTTTGACTTGCGTATTAAGGAAATGATCGCATCCAGATTATCGAGTGCGATCTTCAGCCCTTCGAGGATATGTGCCTTCTCTTCAGCCTTTCTTAGTTCAAAATTAGTTCTCCTGACAATGACCTCTCGTCTGTGCTGGAGAAAATACGACAGCATCTGGGCTAAGTTCAAAACCTTGGGCTGGCCATTGACGATTGACAGCATTATTATGCCGAAGGTGGTTTCCATCGGGGTGTGTTTATAAAGCTGGTTCAGGACCACCTGTGCAATTTCACCGCGTTTGACCTCCATCACAACCCTTATGCCTTCCCTGTCAGATTCGTCCCGGAGATCAGATAGTCCTTCGATCTTCTTTTCACGCACAAGCTCTGCGATCTTTTCAATGAGCCTTGCCTTGTTTACCTGATATGGCAGCTCTGTGATAATAATGCTTTCTCTATCATTCTTTTGCGGTTCAATATCCACTTTGGCCCTTATCTTCAAGTGTCCCCTGCCTGTATGGTAGGCGTCAATGATCCCTTTTCTCCCGTGAATAGTACTGCCTGTCGGGAAGTCTGGCCCTTTGATTTTTTTCATTAATTCTTTAATGGTGACATCGGGATTGTCGATCATCATAACGAGCCCGTCAACGATCTCCCCGAGGTTGTGAGGAGGGATATTGGTCGCCATGCCTACTGCTATACCAGATGAGCCGTTGATAATAAGATTGGGGGTTTTTGAAGGAAGCACAACAGGCTCTTCTGTGGTCTCATCAAAATTCGGAGAAAAATCTACCGTGTCTTTGTCGATATCAACGAGCAATTCTTCGGCAAGTTTTGTAAGGCGTGATTCCGTATAACGGTATGCTGCAGCAGGGTCGCCGTCAATTGAGCCGAAATTTCCCTGACCGTCAACAAGCGGATAGCGCATATTAAAATCCTGAGCGAGCCTTACAAGCGCGTCATATACTGCTGAATCGCCGTGGGGATGGTATTTCTTCAGGACCTCTCCGACCACGCCGGCGCATTTGGAATATTTTTTTGTCGGAAGAAGACCTTCTCTGAGCATCGCATACATTATCCTGCGCTGCACAGGTTTTAAACCATCTCTGACATCAGGCAAGGCCCTCCCGACTATTACGCTCATTGCGTAATCCAGATAAGAGGTCTTCATCTCCTGTTCAATATTTATAGTCAATCTTGACATACGGTCTCCTTAAAGTAAAAATAACTTTTTTGAAATAAAAAATTCTGTAGCAAAATGGGATGTCTTAAATTAGTGCAAAATTATACCATTTTTTCATCAGAAATAGCAGGCTGGTTACTCATGAAACCGGAGCATGGTTGATTCATAAATGCAAGTAGAAGCATCTCCTTACATTGCGGCTGAACATCTAAATAAATTGTGTGATTTGCTCATTTATCCGCCGATCTTGGACATGTTCTTGATATGGTCAGCTACCGCTATATTTTCATCAAGCTTATGTCTCTCGGGTTTTATGCTGATAGCATAGAGGAACAGACGTTCTATCTCTTCATCATCAGCGCTGTTTCTCATGGGAGTCTTAATATCAACTTCAACGTTAGAAAAGAGGCAGGGTCTGATCTTACCGTTAGATGTAAGACGAAGCCTGTTGCAGGAACTGCAAAAATGGTCGCTGATCGGGCTGATTATCCCGATAATCCCTACAGCGCCTTTTATCCTGTAATTTCTTGACGGGCCTTCCCCTCTGAAACTGAAACTCTCCAGAGCGCCAAGCCCTGAAATCATCTCTATAATCTCTTTTGAGCTTACGCACTTTTCTCTTCTCCACATCCCGTCGCTGGACACCGGCATGAACTCAATAAATCTTATATGATAATCTTTTTCGAAAGTCAGAGATGCAAAAGACAAAATCTCGTCATCATTGAGCCCCCGGATCGGGACCATATTGATCTTAACCGGAGAGAGACCTACCCTTTCAGCTTCTTTTATGGCCTCCCATACACGGTTGATATCGCCCTTCTTTGTTATTTCCTTATACCTTTCCGGGTTCATTGTATCGAGGCTTATATTGACCCGGTCCAGCCCGGCTTTTTTTAAAGCTTCTGCAAGCCCTGCCAACATAATTCCGTTTGTAGTGAGACTTAAATCGCTTATGCCGATCTCTTTGATAGATGAAATCAGGTTAACAATACTTTTTCTCAGGAGAGGCTCTCCGCCGGTGATCCTGACTTTTCTCAAGCCGTGTTTATGGGCCGCACGTACAAAGCGTACTATCTCTTCATCTGTCATGATCTCGGAGTTCCTGAAATACTTCAGTCCTTTTGATGACACGCAATACACGCACTGAAGATTGCATTTATCTGTTATGGATATACGCAGATAGTCAATATGACGGTTGTAGGAGTCTTTTGTAGGCAATGATTCTTTTATTGATGAGTTTTTCATTTTGTATATCCCAATAATGAACAATGCGCAATTAGTAATAAAAAAATCCCTTTATTGTTCATTACTTCCCGAACGGGCATACGGGATAACGGCATTTGTCGCATTTCAGACATAACCCCCCGTGTCCGAGTTCAGCTATTTCCCTTCGGGTAATTTTTTCACCTGCTGATATCCTTGGTAAAAGCAAATCAAACACTGTTATGCCGGCATACATGCCGCAAGCCGGCATCCCGAGAATTGGTATTCCGTTTGTGTACGCAACGAGAAACATGGAGCCCGGAAGCACCGGGGACCCGTATATGAAGTCTTCGACCCCCAGATTTCTGATCGCAAATCGTGTAACATCATCAGGGTCAACGGACATGCCGCCTGTTGTAATAATGAGATCAGCTCCGGAGGCAATCAATTCCCTGATACTTTCCTCGATAATTTTAGTGTCATCCGGCGCAAAACGTACACCTGTAACATCTCCGCCCGCATCCTTTATTTTCTTTCTTATCACAGGTTCAAAGGCGTCTTTTATCTTTCCGTGATAAACCTCATTGCCTGTTATTACTATTCCGGCTTTAGGCTTTCTAATTTCTTTCACGCTCAATACCCCATGAGCATCTTGAGCTATCTTGACGGCCTGATCTACAATATCTCTTTTTACAACGAGAGGGATAGCCCTTGTCCCGGCCACGAGTTGCCCCTCTTTGACAACTGTGTTTTTGTGGATGGTAGCGCACATTACCTCACCGAGCATGTTGAATTCGAGAAGCGCCTCCCGGTTGATATCCAATAATCCATCTCTTGCTGCAACGAGGTTTATCTTCCCTTCGCTCGGTTCGCCCTCCATTTTTATGCCGTCGCCTGAAAGCGCCTTTGCGATGGCAAAAGCAGCATCGTTTTCATGCACTTCGTCTTCTTTAATTTCCAGGACAAACAGGTTTTCCTTCCCCAGCCTCTGAAGATGGGTGATGTCTTCTTCACGAACGATATGTCCTTTTTTAAACGCCCGGCCCTTGAATTCGCCGGGTCTTATCTCCGTAATATCATGGGACAGAACAAGCCCCACCGCCTCAATTACAGGCACTATTTTTGTGCCGATGCCTTTTTTCACTACTTTGTCTTGTATATCGCACATGGTGTTATATTTCCTTTCTTATCGGTTTCCTGATCAGAAAAATTAATTTAAGACTGCTTTGACTTTGTATTTATATTTTTTGGTTTCTTAAATACCGATGAAAACTTCCTGTCTATTATTTTATTTATACCGTCTTCAAGCATCTTATATTTTCTCAAAAAACCTTCCGCCTCTTTAGTAAGGGTTGCACCACCGCCGTTTTTCCCGCCTGCATGCCTTTCTACCAATTTCACTCTCATTCTTTCTTCCATGGCATTAATGTAACTTAGAGCCTTCCTGTACGAAATATGGATCCCGTTTGCCGCTTTGTTTATTGAGCCGGATCTGGCAATCCCTTCAAGCAAAGCCATCCTGCCGCTTCCAAAGACAGGCTCACCATCTATCTCAAGCCATATTTTTGAACGAATGTCCATATATTCGTTATAACATATTTGCCTAACGATAGTCCACATAAAAATCCATTTTATTAAATTCAACGATTATTCCGGTCCGATTTTATTTTTCAGGAACTTTATAATAAGTCCCTTTTGCGCACGCCCTGCAATAGATCATCCCATCCACTGTCAAGTCCCTCATATCCTGAACATGCTCTCCGCATTTCTCGCATTTAACCCTTCTTAACGGCTTGCCCGGCATATCTTCAGGGTTTATCTCAATCTTCACATCCATAACATCAAAAAGTTCCTCATCCGACATTATTTTGTAAGCCTCAAGCTGCGCCTTGTATTTATCTTCGACGTCAGGGAAGTAATTCTTTGCCCTTTCACGGGAATCCTCTCTCGCAACAACTCTTACTGCATTGTTCGTCTTTAAATTCAGATAGGCGGCAGCCATCTTGCCGTAATCCATAAATTTCATCGTCCTGTGGCCAAGACTGCAGCCTGTTACGGACTGGACGG
>JAGVGM010000087.1 GCA_020057065.1 Thermodesulfovibrionia bacterium | reverse complement strand
ATTCAATCGGGAGTTGTAACCATGACGTTTTTGATGAAAACGTTTCATATCCTTGAGATTTTAAAATTGTAGTTTTTTATACTGATTGTCTGATTAAAGATTAGCAGATTGATTTGTAAACGTGAGGTTAATGTATGTAAAGGATTAGTAAATTTATCTTCAGACGGGAGGATGAAGTATGCACTGCACCCGAAACCTCTTCCTATCAACTTACAGGTGAAAGGGAAGGGCAGTTTGAATGGACAAGCGAAGAGAAGGGCCCGCTGGAATGGGTGGTGATAATTACGTTTATTCAGTAAAGGTAACCATATGATACTATGTTAAATATTGAGTACTTTCAATTTAGAAAATATTAATGTATGGATTTTTATCATAAAATATCCTAAACTATATCAGGCTATGTTAATTATTAGTTGTCTTTTATCAATCCTTCTAATCCCCTCTCTCGCGCATGCATGGGGACCTCTAACGCATGTTTATCTTGGTTATCAGGTGCTGGATCTGGGGGCTGCCCTTATCCCTGCGGGCATTTATGGTATTTTAAAAAAATATAAGAATGATTTTTTATACGGCAACCTGAGCGCTGACATAATATTAGGAAGACGATTTCAGGGGCATGATAAGAATTCCCATAATTGGGATATTGCCTGGAATATACTTGAATCTGCAAAAACGAACAGGCAGAAGGCATTTGCTTATGGTTACTTAACTCATCTTTGTGCGGATACTGTAGTGCACAATCTCGAAAAAAACTGGGTCCCTTTCAGTCACTCCATCCTGGAGGTAAAGGCGGACAGCATTGTTGACAAAAAATACAGGAGGGCGCTGAAAAATCTTGACAAGGTTATGCAAAAGAAAAATGATATTTTCATGGAAGACAAACTCGAAAGTCTCTTTTTCTCTTTCAAAACCAACAAAAGAATATTTAAGGGAGTTCTTTTCCTGTCGAGGCTGCCTAATTATGCCCCGCTTTCCAACTTTATCGATGACCGCTTTCCTTATGAGCTTCCTGTTGTAAAGATTCACAGTTTCCGGCAGGAATCACTTGTCAGGATGCTGGAATTACTGAAAAACGGCAAGGATTCGGTTGTCCTGCAGGAGCATCCGCTGGGAAGATACCAAAGAAAAGCTTCTTAAGTATACACAGGTCTCTCATCTTCCTAATAAGAACATTGTTTTTTTGTTTAAATTTTGTTACGATTTTACCTCAATGAAAGTAAAAAGCTAACAGCTTTCAGCTAATAGCTATCAGCTAAAAAACCATGGAAAACAAGGAAATAAAATCAGTTCTTGAAGCTATATTTTTTATAGCCGGTGAGCCGTTATCTATTGATACTCTTAAGAAAATATTAGAAATGGACGGCACAGAGATTGAACGGCTTGTAAGAGAACTTATTGCCGAATATACGATAAAAAATATGGGGCTGCTCATTGCGGAAGTCGCCGGCGGGATACAGATGGTGACCAACCCTGCCTGTGCCCCGTGGGTAAAGAAGCTTCTTTCAACCGCAGTGCCTACAAAACTTTCACAACCGTCGCTTGAAACCCTTGCGATCATTGCATACAAGCAACCGATCATCAAGGCTGAGATAGAGGCTATCAGAGGTGTTAACTCGGATGGCGTCGTTAAGACGCTTCTTGACAGAAGACTTGTGAAGATATTAGGCAGAAAAGAGGTCCCGGGCCGGCCGCTTATGTATGGTACAACAAAGGAATTCCTGCAGTATTTCGGGTTAAAGGACCTGTCGGAACTCCCAACACTTAAAGAGTTTCAGGAAGTTGATATTCCTGAAGCCCCTGCGAACCTGCCGGATGAAACGGTATCAGAAGAATCTTTTATTCAGGAACATGTGTTAGATGGGGCATCAGATAACGAAGGACAAAATGCGGTTACGTCAAATGCAGATACTGAAGAAATAATAGTTCAGTCTGAGAGTGAACATCAGGAAGCTGAATTACGGGACGAGCAGAACAACGTTGCTGAATAAAAATATTATTTCTTTTTAGTATCAGTCTTTTCTTTTCCTTCTTGCTTCTCTTCTTTAATAGAAAGGTCTTTTGCAAAATCGATGCATCTTGTATCTCTTCCGCTCATGGAGAATTTCTTCTGACAGTCAGCCCTCCATGCACAGATAGCGCAGATCGTTTGTTCCATGATGTTCAACTCCTTTTCTTCCTAACTCCTTACTTTCTGTTCCTGTTCCAGTAAAATTTCAATACTGTACCAATATTAACTTCGATGCTGTCTTTCGAGTTTATTATAAAGGTTTTCCTGTTTATATGAAACAGTTCTTTTTCAATACGCTCGACAGGATCGGGATATTTGTAACGCCTGTGCAGCTCAGCCTCGAACATTGGAACGATCTTGTCCTTCATTCTGAGTTCTGTATCAACAAGGAAAATGGATATATCGGGTGACAGGTCTTCAACTCTGTCCCAAAAAGCAATGATCTCTTTGTCGCAGATCTGTTTTGGAGGGGAGGATTTGATCTCCATGTAAATTATCGAAGCTTCGATTTTCGCAATAATGTCGTAGTCGCCGCCGACCTTCGGTCTTTTGAATTTCACACCCCATAATGCTTCAGCCTCAAAGTCCCGTCTTATTAATCCGGCAATGAACCACTCAAGGGATTCACCAAAACTTTTTATCGGACGTTTTTTTGTGCGATACCCTGTACGGAATGATTCGATAACACCGGTTTTTAGAAGATAGTCGATATACTTTAATGTTACCTCCTTTGTTGCGTATCGCGTGACTTTTTCAGGTGTGAAAAAATCCTGATGTTTTATAACATCCCTGAGAAACAGCCGGAACGAATATTTCTTTAATTTCTCAAGATAGGAAGTTATATATTTTTATTGCGGAAGCATCAGATCCCCGGACGGCTCTTTTTTATACATCCTGAATCCCCTGAGCTTCAGCATGGTTTCAAGGGAAGGGGTGAGTTCAGTGATTTTTTTACGCAGCCGTTTTATTTCGCTCTTCAGAATTACTGTTTTGTTTTTCATTTTCCATATTGTAATGTAACTAATGAGAAGCTGCAATCAACTTTACTTATATAACTGAATGAAAATACCGACAATATATTATATACGACTATATTCCAAAACAAATATCAATTAGTATGTATACGGTTTTTAAATTATGACAGAAGCAAGAAAACGCTCCACACAATTAACATTTGTTGCATTGATTATTGTTTTTATTGCGATCAGCAATGCGCTGTTTGTATTCCTGGTTATAGAAAGGATCAAGAATGACGCAAGGGTCCTTAACTATGCCGGAATAGTAAGAGGTTCTATCCAGAGAATATCCAAGCTTGAGCTGTCAGGGGTGAAAGCTGACAAATATATATCAGACGTAAATACAATACTTGAGGACTTCAACAGGCATGGTAATGGAATGGATATATTGATTCGAAGCAAAAAATACATGGAATTGGAGCGGGAACTGGGAAAAGAGTGGAAACTTCTTCAGGAAAAAATTCAGGAACTTAGAGAAAATAACTATCCTGGGAACAGGGCGCAGGTGTTTGAGATCAGTGAAAAATGCTGGACAATTGCCAATGCGCTTGTCTTTGAAGCGCAGTCAATATCGGAAGGCAAACTGTTTTTTTTACGCTTTGTCTTTATTATCAGCGGTGTTAATATAGCCGTTGTCATATTAATCATAGTTCTGATCAGAAGACATGTCAGGAACAAGCTTGAATACCTCGCGAGTTATGATCATCTCACCGGCGTATTGAACAGGTACTCCTTCAATGTGATACTGAGGCAGGAGATGAAGGTGCTAACGAGGCGGCAATCTTCATTATCTTTGCTGCTATTGGATATAGACCACTTCAAACGCATAAATGACAAGTTTGGACACGATTCCGGGGATTATGTATTGAGAAAACTGGCGGAATTGATATCAGGCAGCATGAGAAGCGGTGATGCGTTCTTCCGTATAGGCGGTGAAGAGTTTGCAGTTGTTGCGGTTGAAACGAAGATAGAGCAGGCGAAGGTTTTAGCTGAAAAGATGAGAAATCTGATAAACAGCTACAGATTCGATAAAGTCGGCAAAGTCAGCATCAGTATTGGTATTGCTGCGTATAGGGAAAATGAAACAATGGAAATTTTAACTAAACGCGCAGATAATGCACTGTATATGGCAAAAAAACACGGTAGAAACTGTGTAATAGCAGTTCAGGCCGGTTAAACAGAAAAATCAACTTACATAAGTTTCTCGATCCTTTCCCAATCGACATCATTATTAATGCAATCGTACACATCGAGGCGGACGCCTTGTGTTTTGATGCTGTCACCGGCAATTTTAAGACCCTTGCCCCTGATCTTTTCTGAACGTATGCCACGCTTTATTTCATAATCGCAGGCCACGCCGATAACTCCCTTGAGCCCCTTTCTCTGCGCCAGTCTTTTTGTAAACCCCACACTTGGAGAGATATAGAACTGATAGCCCTTCTGTTCGGCAATTGTGTAGATCTTTCCGCATCCGCAGAGATTGCATTTATTACAGATCACACCTTCGGATTTAGAGAATTTCGCAGGACATTTGTGAGCAATAAGGCAATGAGGCAGAATTACGGCAATGTCTTTTTTATCAATTTTCAAAAAATCCTTCCTGTAGTAATCATTGATGATAGACATAATGTCGCATCTTTCAAGACCGAGAAGGCCCTGGATCTTGTAAAGGTGGAGTTTCAGAAAGAATTTAAGTTTTTTCAGCATATCTCAGAGAATAACATAATTAAACTGATTAAATTAACAGGGACACAGAGAATTAAGATCGTAAGCGCGGAAGCGGGGAGGTAAGGAAGTGAGGAAAATTTTGCGGAGTTCTGAAATTGTTAGTATAATTGAGACGACTTTACACATAGACTGATATAAATATGCAGACCGACAATAAAAAAACAATACTCGGCTGGGCCTTTTATGACTGGGCCAATTCGGCGTTTGCTACGACGATCATGGCAGGGTTCTTTCCGCTGTTCTTTAAAGAGTTCTGGAGCAGCGGCGTTGATGCCACTGTAAGCACTGCAAGACTGGGTCTGGCAAATTCTGTTGCAGGCATAACTGTGGCATTACTTGCACCCGTTCTCGGAGCCATTGCAGATAAAGGTACGTCAAGGAAAAAATTTCTTATGTTCTTTGCATGCATAGGCATGGTGATGACCTCATCCCTGTATATGGTTTCTGAAGGCAACTGGCCTTATGCTGTTTTACTCTATATTTTTGCAATAATAGGTTTTTCAGGGGGGAATGTTTTCTATGATTCATTGATCACAGGTATTGCATCTGAAAAAAAGCTTGATCTTGTTTCATCGCTGGGGTTTGCACTCGGTTATCTTGGAGGCGGGATCCTTTTTGCCCTGAATGTCTGGATGACGCTTAAGCCTGAAGTTTTCGGTTTTACGGGCGCTCAGGAAGCAGTGAAAATTTCTTTTCTCTCTGTCGGTATCTGGTGGGCTGTTTTTTCAATTCCCCTGATCTTATTTGTAAGAGAGCCTGAGAATGCGAATGCTAAAAAAGGCATGAATGCGGTCAAGGCCGGTCTTGCTCAATTGAAAAAGACCTTTATCGAGATCCGTCATCTGAAGACCATATTCCTCTTTCTTTTTGCATACTGGCTCTATATAGACGGTGTGGATACTATCATAATTATGGCGATTGATTACGGCATTTCCATCGGCTTAAAAGCCAATGATCTGATCGTTGCGCTGCTTATTACTCAATTTGTCGGTTTTCCATGTGCAATATTATTCGGTTATCTCGGCAGCAGGATTGGCGCAAAGAGGGCTATCTTTTTTGCGATAGCGGTCTATTTATTT
>JAGVGM010000213.1 GCA_020057065.1 Thermodesulfovibrionia bacterium | reverse complement strand
GTCAGCAACCTTTGACCACGATAATGACTCAATAGATTAGAAAATCAGTCTCGATGCCTTGTAAAAAATGTGTTTCAGTTTTCTAAATCGGGATTTGGGAAATATAATTTTATTGACAGCAAATGTAAAATAGAACTATAATTATTAAATATCTTTTTTACCAAAATTGACTAAAATTGTTCATCTGTTGTGGGCTGCGAAAAGATAAATCTTCTACAAAAACAGACTCAAAAAATATTAATGTTTGATTTTATTAAAGAAACCAAAACTATGTATGTCAAAATGTATTTTTTGCTGCTGATATTCCTGTCATTCTTAATTACATCTGGCACGGCATCCGGGATGAACAGTGTCAGTTTTGAAGATAATGAAGCCGGATGGGATGCCGCAGGCTTTCAGAGGGTATCATTATTTACAGACAAAGCAGGCAATCAGCATTACCCGACAGATGGTTTAAATATGCTAAGAGTCACGGATACCTACGGCGCAGCGTCTCTGGCATTTATGAGTACAGATACATCACTTTCCCTGTCAGTTGATATTAATCTTATCGACCCTGTATTCATTTTATCACCTAATACAGCAGGAACTAATATGGGAAATCTTGCAGCTATGGTCTTCTGGATAAATCTCTATGACAGTTCCGGCAAAATAGTTATGTTTGATATTTTGCCATTGCCTTCAGAAGCAAACAGGTGGCAGACCTTTTCAGCGCCTCTGACAAATTTAACAGCCGGTGAGACATATAAACTGGAGATCTCAACAGAGCCTAACGGCATAATGTGTATACAGATTGACGGGTTTGAATGTCCGGGAGTTATAGCAGGCGGGACAGTCCTGCTGGATAATGTCAGATTGATAAATAACGATTCAAATAATAATTCATCTGATATTATATTGACAGTCATAAGCGATCCTCCTCCGATCAAAAAACGCGGAAGCAGTTTTAAGGTTGCAAATACAGTTATGAATCAGAGAAACAGGATATCCGGAAAATATACCATAAATCATTATCTTTCATTTGATATTGTTAAGGACGATAGCGATATTCCGCTAAAAGGGAAACGTACTGTAAAAGAACTGGATCCCGGAGAAAGTTCAGCAAGAAAAACAAAAGTCGCTATACCAAAAACAACCTCTCCAGGCAAGTATTACCTGATAGTCTGTGCTGATGATAGAAGCAATATAACTGCGAGCTATGAAGACAACAACTGCATGGCTTCGAGTACAACGATTGAAGTGAAGTAGGGACAAATATTATTTTTTGTTTAATTAGTTGAATTGGTTTGATTGGTTGAGTTAGTTAACAAATAAAACCAATTCAACTAATAAGACCAATAAAATCGATTAATTGGTTAACCGGATTACTTTGCTTTCGGAATAATACCGGCGTCTTCAGCGCGTGAAAAAAGTTCTCTCACGGCTTTTTCTCCATCCTGTCCGATATCAAGGGAATAATCATTTACATAAAGATCAATATGCCGGTTAATAACTTCATCAGAAAGTTCCTGTGAATGTTTTTTAATGTACTCAGTCGGCTCATTTCTGTTCTTGAAGGCATATTCAACACTCTGTCTGATAAGTTCGTTAATTTTATTATTCAGGTCCTCTCCGAGCGTCTTTTTTGCAATAATGCCTCCAAGGGGAATAGGGAGGCCGGTCTCTTTTTCCCACCATTCGCCAAGGTCTATTACCTGCTTTAATCCATATGAAGGGTAAGTGAACCTGCTTTCATGGATAATAAGGCCTGCGTCAACTTCTTCTCTATCCACAGCATCCATAATTTCATTAAAAGGCATCTCAATAAAGGCAGAGTTCTTAGTTTTGAGTTTTGAGTTCGGGAGTCGAAAAAAAAGATCAAAAAGCTGGAACAAAAGAAATGCTGTAGTCAGTTTTCCGGGGATGGCGATCTTTTTACCACGCAATTCCTCCATACTATAGGCATGTTTTGTAACAACGAGCGGGCCGCATCCTCTGCCGAGCGCTCCGCCTGCTCTTAGCAAACTGTATTTATCCTGCAGATGACCGAACGCATGGTATGAGATTTTTGTTATATCCAGCTCAGCATCCAGCGCCTTTTGATTCAGCGTTTCAACATCAAGGAGGATCTCTTTGAACTTCAAATTACCGGTATCGATTCGTCTGTGAATCAGCGCATAAAAGATAAATGTATCGTTAGGGCAGGGGGAGTAACCGAGAGTGATAGGTTTCATAATGAGCAATTAGTAATTAATAATGAGCAATTAAGGAATTACTCATTGTTAATTGTTAATTATTTTTGCTGTTTATTTTTGTAATCCGCAATAGCCTTGTGAAGGGCGTCAGCGCCGAGGTTCGAGCAGTGCATTTTTTGCGGAGGCAGTCCGTCAAGCGCTTCGGCAAGAGAGGCTTTCGTTATCTTTGATGCCTCATCAAGGGTCATGCCTTTAACCATTTCCGTCACCATACTTGATACTGCGATCGCAGCGCCGCATCCGAAGGTCTGGAACTTTGCATCAACTATTTTATCCTCATTCACTTTTATATAGATCTTCATTACATCGCCGCAAACCGGATTGCCTTCAACACCTATTCCATTGGCCTCGGGCATTTCTCCGACATTCCGGGGATTTGTAAAATGGTCCATTACTTTTTCACTGTACATGATGAATCCTCCATTCCTTCCCATCCTTTAGCGTAAGGGGATATCTCCCTCAGCCGGGTGATGATCTGAGGGAATGTTTCGTTAAAATAAGCTATGTCTTTGTCTGAAGTGTCTTCTCCAAGAGTAAATACGACCGATCCCTGTGCGAGGTGCGAGGGAATACCGATCGAAATAAGAACAGGCGAGGCCTTTAACGCCTTTGAACTGCAGGCTGAACCGCTTGCACAATAGATGCCTTTTGCTGCAAGGAGCAGAAGCATGGCTTCGCCTTCTATATACTCAACTACAAAACTTGCATGGCCCGGAAGCCTCTGATCCGGATGTCCTGTAAGGATAAGTTTATCGATCTTTAACGCATTGCTTATGAGTTGGTCCCTCAATGGTTTAATATGGTCTATGCGTTTTTGCAGATTTATTTTTGCGAGCTCTGCCGCTTTTCCCATGCCTGCAATTGCAGGAACATTTTCAGTCCCGGCCCTTCTGCCGCCTTCCTGTATGCCTCCGTAGATCAGCGGAACTATACGGGTACCCTCCCTGATATAAAGGGCCCCGGCTCCCTTTGGGCCATAAAACTGATGTGCAGCAAAAGACATGAGATCAATGCCGGGAGACTGAATATCAACAGGGACATTGCCGACAGATGCAACAGCATCGGTGTGAAAAATAACGCCCTTTTTCTTCACGATCCTGCTTATTTCATTGATAGGCTCTATGGTGCCGATCTCAGGGCTTGCATGAATAATAGATACTAAGATGGTTTCTTTGTTAATAGCCTTTTCAACATTTTCGGGATCGATAATTCCATATTTGTCTACAGGAAGATATGTTACCGCAAATCCTGATTTTTCAAGAAAGCGGGCCGTGTTCAGGACCGAGTGATGTTCTATTCTGGAAATAATGATATGCTTTCCTTTATTCTGGTTGGCATATGCGATGCCTTTCAGTGCAAAGTTGTTGGCTTCAGCGCCGCTTGCTGTAAAAATTATTTCCTTTGGTTTAGCATTGATAAGAGATGCAGTATTCTCCCGCGCTTTTTCAATAGCTTCTCTTGCTTTAATACCCGGTTCATACAGGCTTAATGGATTTCCGTAAAGTTCCCTGAAATATGGAAGCATTGCCTCCAGGACTTCAGGATGCAAAGGATTTGTTGCAACATTATCGAGGTATATCTTTTTCATTTTTCCTCCGGTAAAATTTAATTTTACCTGATTACACAGATTTATAAAGACGATTACGCAGATAAGTCATCTGTGTAATCTGTTTTAATCTGTGCAATCAGGCATCCTGATTTGCAGGATGCCTTTTTTTAATAAAAAATTTATAATGATCCGAGTCCTCATAAACCCCTATGAATTCATTTCCTGTTTTTTTGCACCAGTCAGGGATGTCTTCAAGGGCGCCGTCATAATCAGTAAGAATTGACAGTATTTGACCTTCATTAATTTCTTTTATTTTGTCTTCGATTGTCAATAAATGCATCGGACACATCATATAAATTATATCAGTTGTTGCATCTGCTTCTACAGGTTTGTCAAGAAATCTTAACTGATTATCGCTTTGCAACTTTGTAATGACCTCCGCTGTTGACAACTTCTCACCTTTTTATCTTTACTTCTTCTTTAACTAAATCTTTGAGACTTATTGTTCCGAGAAAAAATTCTATTTTTTCTCCAAGCGATTTCCATAATAATCTTGTAACACATCCTTCAACACGGTTGCATCCTTTTGCTTTGGGACCGAGGCACTGAGTAATAGTGACAGGTCCTTCAAGTGCATTCAGTATCACTCCAATGCTTATTTCCTCAGGTTTTTTGTTTATTTCATAGCCTCCGCCCGGACCTTTCCGGCTTTTAATTAGCTTTGATTTGCGCAGTTTGTTCAGGAGCTGTTCGAGGTATGCAACAGAAACATCCTGGCGGTCAGATATCTCCTTTATGGATAAGGGGCCTTTTTGATAGTGCTTGGCCAGTTCAAACATGGCCCGAACGCCATATTGTCCTTTTGTCGATAACCTGAGCATAAAATTAGAATAAAATGGTTTACTAAATTTGTCAAGTATTATTGTGGATAATGAAGTAAACTTTCAGTGAAGCGTGGTAGTTACCATCTCATTTATGGATAGGGTAAGGCTGATTCCCCCTTTGAAAAAGGGGGATAAAGGGGGATTTTGTAATAAGAATATACATTAGAAAATCTCCCCTAACCCCTCTTTTTCAAAGAGGGGGATAAAGAACTTTCCATAGAAAAACCGGTATCTTTCTCAAACAGCTCGGGCATGTTTATTTTTGCCAGTTTAAGCCGTTTGTCGAATTCCATATCCCCTTTTCCGAGGAAATTAAAGAGGAGTTTTGCAAGGGCGGTCTTCCAGTTGCCGAGAACGGTCCTTATTGTCCAGGCAATATTGTAATTTAAACCGCGAGTGATAACAAAGAAAAACACTGCAGGCTCCACGGTTCTCTTCACAATAAAAAAAAGGATCCCGGTAAGCATGATATGCATTACATTACGCTCTGCCTTTGGTTTGTTTAAAAACTTGATCAAAAAGCGCGGGATATAAGGGGTCATATAAAGAAGTTCATTAAAGTATGTTTTGTCGATATTAACCATATATCTTGTAAGATATGCATCAGGGTCTGCCATCTTTTCCTTTACGGCTTTTTCTGTCAGCGGGGTTCCGGGGAAAAAAGTAAGATGTGCCAGTGAAATAGTAAATGGTCTTTTCAGCTGAGCAATAGAATTGATACTTTCCATCCCATCTTCTTCAGTTTCATAAGGATTATCAACTATCATTTCGTAATATGGTGCAACCTTGCTCTCAGTAATTAATTTATTAGCCTTTATAACGGAAGCAAAAGGCACCTTCCTGTTATAAACGTCGAAATTGATGTGGTCGCTTCCTGTCTGAACACCCATAACAATAACGCTCAATCCGGCATTCTTGAGCATGAAAAGCCTTTCCCTGTCAAGCATTGTGGGAATTGCGCGTACCATAAACGGCAGGTTTATGTATTTCTTATATTCGCTGCAAAATCTCCGGATCCATTCCATGTCATGAACAAAAAAACAATCATCCTCAAAATTTATATACAGGACATAGGGGTCTTTTTTCACCATTTTCAATTCTTCTATACAGTTCTCAACTGATCTTTTTCTTATTTTTCTGCCGAACACTTTTGTGAGCGAACTGTTGGCGCAGTATCCGCAATTAAAGGGACAGCCCCGTGTTGTCATCATTAAATGACATGTGCCCCCATATAATGCATATCTCCGGAAGAGCTTGGGATCACTCGAAAAATTATGAACAGTATTGTTATGAAAGACATAATAATAGCCGGGGAGATATTCCTGAAATGGCAAACTGTCGAGGTCCATCTCAAGGGGCCTGTCAGGCTGTTTTATTATTTCACCGTTGTAACGGACCCATATGCCCGGAATATCAGGCAGGATATCCCTGCCTTTAGCGCACAAATGTTCAAGTAGTGAAACGACAATCCTTTCTCCTTCACCAATGCATATATAATCAGCATGCCTGATGCAGTTCTCAGGAGCCACTGTCACTTGCACCCCGCCCCATATTATTGGTATCTGAAATTTTTCTCGTAAAAGGCGGGTCAGGTTTTTGGCTGGATAAAATTCAATGGCCATAAGGCTTATGCCGATCAGGTCAGGGTTGTAGTCCCTGATAAAATTTTCAATTTCAGGATGCAGAGCCGGTTCCAGGTAGCCGGGTAAAAGTAATATTTTAACATCATGTCCTTTGTCCCGGACATTTGCTGCTATATATTTTAAGCCCGTGACATAGGCATTGGATTGCAGTGAAATAAGAAGGCATTTCATATAAATTCCGTCTGTTTATCCTTATAATACCTAATTTGAGCTATTTTTAGCAGGCTGAAGAAGATCCTGTGCATGCATCATTTTCTAAAGCGCTAATGCGCAATATGAACTATAGAGCGATATTCTAAAACGTTCTTTTTAAGTTATAATACATACTTAATATGAATATATCTTTAATAAAAGCAAGGGAACCCTCTGTAAGTATACCTGAGGTTACACCGCCTTTGGGTCTGATGTATCTTGCCGGTTATTTGAGGAAATACAGGCCCTGCAAGGATAACATAAAGATATTCGATCTTTCAGTTCAGGATCTGGATTATGTTCTTGAAAATCTGAAAGATGCAGATATTGTTGGTTTGTCATCAACAAACAGGGACGGGTTATATCTCTCAACTATAATTAAACATATACGAAGGGTAAATACGGGATGCTCGCTGGTCCTGGGAGGACCGATAGTTTCCAGTTTAATAAACGAACTGTTTGACCGTTTTGATATTGACTGCGCGGTTGCTTATGAAGGGGAGCAGACATTTCTTGAGGTCATTGAGAAGTTTGACAGCGGTCATACGGCATTCGAAAATATAAAAGGCGTTGTATACAGAAATGGAAACAGTAAGTTTACAGGCAGAAGGGAAACTATAGAAAATCTTGACGATGTGATCCCCTTTCCGGCCTGGGACCTCATACTGAATTCCCCGCTGTCAAAAGAATACTGGAAAAGAAAAAGCTTTGCATTTTTCAGAATGGAAAAGAGATATATGGGCCTTTTTTCATCCCGGGGATGTCCTTACGGATGTATATATTGCCACGATATTTTTGCAAAGCGGTTCAGGGCGCACTCTGCTGTGAGGGTAGTCTCTGAAATAGAACATTTACACACTAATTTCGGTATAAGAGATTTTGAATTTTATGATGATACTTTTAATTTTGATAAAGACAGGACAAGAAATATCTGTGACCTTATAGTGGAAAAGCGGTTAAAAATAAATATGTACTTTCCAAACGGTCTCAGGTCCGACATATTGGAGAAAGACATAATTGAGAAAATGGCCAAAGCAGGAACAAGGGTCATGTGTTTTGCTATTGAGACTGTTACAGAGAGATTACAGATACTCCTCAGGAGAAATCTGAAATTTGAGAACATAAATAATATGATAGAGATCGCAGTAAAGAACGGTATTCACGCTGAAGGGTTCTTTATGCTCGGGCATCCGACTGAAACGAAAGAAGAGATGTTAAATACAATCAACTTTGCCGCAAAGTCCCCGTTGCATTCGGCAGCATTCTCAATAGCTATACCGCAGAAAGGAACTGAGTTATATTCAAAATACATAGGTGATGAGTCCCCGCAATCATTAGGGGAAGGTTATTATGAGTATTCCAGCGCCATTTCTAAACTTTCACCGCATGAGGTCAAAAAACTTCTGGCCTACACATTTATGAAATTTTATCTGAGACCCGGCAGGATTATCAGGATATTCAAAACCTTTCCGGCAGGCTTTATCTTCAGCAGAAGGTTTCTGGTGCAGATATTCAAGTGGGTTGATGTTGTTTTCCACAGAAAACGTTTCTCCAGCAAATGACCATGAATGACTTGATCGATCTCTGGCAGCATTTACCCGAACATATCAGGCCTTATATATTTCAGGTCGGGCAGTTTCAGGTGCGCTACTATGGATTGATGTATATTATTGCGTTCACAGTTTTCTACCTTCTCTCTGTCTACAGGCTTAAGCATGAAAACTTCAGTTATTCAAAATCCGATGTTGAAAACTATTTTACCTGGGCAATTCTGGGCCTTCTGGTCGGCGCCCGTCTGGGATATGTGTTCTTTTATAATTTCAGTTACTACATATCCAACCCTATTGAGATAATCCTGCCCTTCAGCTTCTCGGACGGCTTTCATTTTACAGGACTTGCAGGCATGTCCTATCACGGCGGACTGATCGGGGTCCTCTTTTCAAGCAGTATATTCTGTCGTAAATACAAAATAAACTTCTGGCAGTTTGGAGATTTTCTGATCCCCTCGATCCCGTTGGGTTATACATTCGGCAGGCTCGGGAATTTCATTAACGGCGAACTTTACGGGAGGACCACTACAGTGCCATGGGGAATGTATTTCCCCCTTGACAGGTCCAATAAACTGAGACATCCCTCTCAACTTTACGAGGCGTTATTTGAAGGTATTCTGCTTTTCATTATATTCTGGAGCATTAGAAAAAAGAGGTTGTTCGATGGTATTTTTCTTTCTTTATATTTTATCGCTTATGGTTCAGCCAGGCTTTTTATTGAATTTGTCCGTGATCCGGACCCCCAGGTCGGATTATTCCTCGGCTTCGTCACTATGGGACAAATACTTTGCCTTCTAATGATTTTGACAGGGGCCGGGATCTTTTTCTGGAGAAAAAGAAGAAGCTCAAACAAAATATAGTATGTTATAATTGAGTCACTTGACTGATGGAAAGGAGAAAGAACATGCAGGCAAAACAGGGTGATAGAGTTAAGGTTCATTATACGCTCAAAGATGCAAAGGGACAGGTGATAGAGTCCTCAAAAGAGACAACCCCGATAGAATTCACCATAGGGGAAGGCAAGGTGATCCCGGGATTTGAAAAAGGAATTCTCGGCATTACTATAAATGAATCGAAAACAATTACAATCCCTCCAGATGAAGCTTACGGCCTTCGTGATGAGAAAAAGATCTTTGATTTTGAAAGGAACAAAGCTTCCGCAGATTTTGACCCAAGAGTTGGAGACACAATAAGAATGCACAGGCCTGACGGCAAAGCTGTTCCGGTAATGGTTGTAGCTATAACTGAAAAAGGATTTTTAATGGATGCGAACCACCCGTTGGCCGGGAAAGAGCTTATATTTGATTTAGAGTTGGTGGAGATAGTAACGTAAATTCTTACAACTGTAATAATAAAGTTATAAAATCCCCCATCATCCCCCTTTTTCAAAGGGGGAATTCCCCTCTATCAAGAGGGGATAAAGGGGGGTGTTCCCCCTCTTTGAAAAGAGGGGTCAGGGGAGATTTTATAAGAGAACTTCTTGTATTTAACAGGAAAACAATATGCCAAACTTTACAATCCACGATTTCCTTAAAAAGAAAAAAGAAGGCCGGAAGATCACCATGCTCACGGCCTATGATTACCCCTTTGCGCGTATAGTGGATGAGGCCGGTATTGACGCCATTCTTGTGGGCGATTCTCTCGGCATGGTTGTTCAGGGGCTTGAAAATACCCTGCCCGTGACAATGGATGAAATGATTTACCACACAAAGATGGTTACAAGGGCTGTGAAAAATGCTCTGGTGATCGGAGATATGCCGTTTATGTCGTACCAGACAGGCGTTCCGGACGCAGTAAAAAATGCCGGCAGGTTTTTAAAGGAGGCAGGGGCTTCAGGAGTCAAAATGGAAGGCGGGGCAGAAATTGCCGACCATATCAGGGCGTTGACAAGATCAGACATTCCTGTAATGGCCCATATAGGTCTGACGCCTCAGTCTATCCACAGGATGGGAGGGTACAAAGTTCAGGGCAAAACAGAGCCGGCTGCAAAGAAGCTTATCGAGGAGGCGCATATGGTTGAAGACGCTGGGGCCTTCTCCCTTTTGCTTGAGGCTATTCCTATGGATCTTGCAAAGAAGATCACCGGGGAGCTTTCCATTCCTACAATCGGCATCGGGGCAGGTCCTCACTGTGATGGTCAGATACTCGTTCTCCATGACGTAATAGGATTGTTTGAAAGGTTTGTTCCAAAATTTGTAAAGCAATATGCAAATGTAAAAGAGGATGCATTAAAAGCAATAATTACCTACCGCGAAGAAATAGAAAAAGGTGTTTTTCCCTCTAATGAGCAGAGCTTCAAGTAACAAATCAACCTCTTACCGGAGCAGGTCTATTATTGTGAGAATTGCTTACAAGGTGCATTTTTTTTGACTTATCTGTATTGGACCCTGTCTTGAACCAGGATACGAGACCTCTCAATTCCCCGGCAATGCGTGCAAGGTCATTAGTGGCAGTATTTATTTGTGCAACAGAGTCACGTGAGGAGCCGAATACATTTACGACATTTTCCATGGTTGTAGATACTTCCTCAATTGCTGAAGACTGCGCTTCTGTAGCAGCAGCTATCGCATGAACCATGCCAAGACACGTTTCTGATGCATGTACTATCTTATCAAGCGATTCTTTGGCCTGATTTGCCATTTTAACACCCTCTTCAGCCTCTTCCTTATTTTGCATCATGCCCTGAACGGACATTTCTGTTTCCCTCTGTATCTTCTTGATCATCTCCGTTATTTCATCTGTAGCTTTAGCGGTTTTCTCAGCAAGTTTTCTAACCTCATCAGCGACTACAGCAAAACCTCTGCCCTGCTCGCCGGCCCTTGCAGCTTCAATTGCCGCATTCAATGCCAGGAGATTTGTCTGTCCTGCTATGTCATTAATTACATTAATAATATCGCCTATCTGCTTGCTGCTTTCTCCCAGCTCTCCGATTGTCTGTGAAGACCTTTCAACATTTTTAGCTATATTCAGCATACTTGATACAGTATTTTCTACAACCGATTTTCCTTTGCCTGCGATATTTACAGACTCTTTGGCGGCATCTGATGCATATGAAGCATTTTTTGCAACTTCAACTATACTCTGAGAGACTTCCGTAATGGCTGTTGCAGATTGTTCTATTTGCTTTGACTGTTCATCTATGGCAGAAGTTATTTGCGTTGTTGTGGACGATACCTCTTCCGAACTGCTTGCAACTGTAGACGATACGTCCTTTATCTGGCCTATTATTTGGGTCAGATTTTCCGACAATTCTTTCAAAGCTTTCTGTAACAGGCCCAGCTCGTCATTTGTCCCCTCTTTAATATCAATATTAATCTCACCACCTGCCAATTTGTTCGTTATCTCTATCCCGGCATTTAATGGGCTGACGATCTTGTTGATCAATACAATGCTGCATACTATGCTGCTGGTGATCAAACCCGAGCTTATAATTACAATTCCCCAAATTATTTTCCCTATCGAAGCGGCGGCATTCCCGCTGCCGAGTAAAAACAATAGCCAGATATTTAGCAATACCAGTATTGTCAACGGTGAATAAACGCTGATCATAATGAGATTCTTTATTTTCAGATTCTTCAAATTCATATGGTCTCCTGTCTTATTATATGTTTGTCTTTATCTATATTTATTATCCAATAAACTGATCGTCTCGTAAATCTTTTCGGAGATATGTTGGAAAAACTTTAATTCTTAAAAAAATATTGATATCCTGCGCAAATTAGTTTATTATCACATAAATATAACCATTGCCTGTTGACATTTCTCTTATCTATATCGTAATATTTACTTCAGATTTTGTAATAATATTTTCGGGGACATGATGAAGAAAAGCACGATTTCCAGACGATCTATTAAGAACTGTTAAAGATAATTTCAAAAGGCATGTTATGTCTGAATATTATTATCAAACCAACTTTATTCATTACGAATTTTGCTCCATATGAAATGATCTTATTGAGGGGACATGGTTAGGTCTAAAGAAACCTTTAAGGTATTTATTGAAGGTTTCTTTGATTTGCGTTTCCTGATGAGGAAGCGCTCAGGCGAGGGCTCGCCGAACTTTCAGGGCAGGTGTGATTTTCATCTCCCTCTTCACCCCTTTCACCCCGTTAGAAGGTATTGTCTAACGGGGTGATCCCCCTCCTTAAAGGAATAACAAGTTCATCTGAGGCCTTTTATAATACTGCGAATAGCTTTTTCCTGTGATTCAATGCTCTCGGTGAGTTTGAACTGGACAAGCGCCCGGATAATATTATGTTCCGGGCGCCTGATCTTGAAGTAGACATTTCCTTCCAGATAGTCTGTAAAAAATCTCAGACCCAGCTCGAAAGCTAAAAGACGAATTGAATCGTACAAATATTCGAAGTCACTTATGCTTAGGAATTCACTTGCGATAGAGAGATACCCCTGAAGTATGGCACGGCATAGATCGAGGTCGAAGTAGACCTTCTCAGGTTGTTCGGTTTCCTCTCCCATGGGATTGCAGCCTGAGCGAAGGCAGTCGCCGATATCATAATGGACCAGTCCTGGCTTGACAGTGTCGAGATCAACAATGGAAATTGCCTGACCTGTAATAATGTTAATCATGATGTTGTTGACCTTTGGATCCCCATGAATTGTGCGCAGGCGCAGTTTGCCTTGCGCTTTGGCATTTTCAAGTACATTCACAAAGGCGCTTCTCTCCCTTATAAATTGCCTACAATGATCAACTCCCGGAGATTTACCAGGCTCTTGTTTTGCCAGAACTTCATTGTAATGCTCAAAATAGAGCGGGGTGATGTGGAATCCTTTCAGGGTGTCTGAAAGCCTGTCAGGAGGCAGATCGCTGAGGAGGTTATGGAACATGCCGAGCGCATAGCCGGCTTCTCCGGCATGCTCGATATTTCTAATGGTGTCAAAAAACTGTGAGCCCTCTATAAAGCTGATAGCGCGCCAGAACGATCCATCAGGGTCAAGCCAGAGGTCCCGGCCTTCCTGTGTAGACAGTACGCGTGGAACTTCCCATCGACGGCCGGCAATCAGGGTGGCAGTCTGGAGACGCCTGCGCATATGCTCTGTAGAGATGCGCATATTCAACATAACAAGTTCAGGGTGATGAAAAACTTGCGTATTGATGCGCTGCAGGATAAAGTTCGTTTCTATTCCGTTATCAAGAGTCACCAAAAAGGTGTTGTTGATATTGCCATTTCCATATTCACGGATATCAATTATCTTGCCCCGTGGTCTGAATTGTTCTGCTGCCTCAGAAACATGGTTGCTCAAAGATTTACCTCTATGATTGTTTTATCTAATCGCGAACGTCCGGCTCAAAAAATACCCAGCGTATCTGAGGGAACTTTGTCCTTAATGCAGTTTCAACCCGGTTGATATCCTCTATAAGAGATAACGCAGCACTCATCTCATTCATCCTGGCTTTTACCGATACCATAAGTTCAGTACCGAGCTGGAGCGTGATAAGCTTGTAAACCTCTGCTATTTCGGGCTGACCTGACAGGAAAATACTCAATTCTGTAACAGTGTCAGGATCAGCGCTTTCACCAATGAGCAGACTCTTTACTTCATAACCTACTGTAACCGCTACCAGGATCAAAACAGCGCCGATCGCGATAGTACCCAGGGAGTCGTAGAGAGGGTTGCCTGAAATAATGGTTGCAAGCACAGCTGCAAGGGCCAGAGTTAAACCTAAAAGGGCGGCAATATCTTCTCCAACCACCACTATAAGTTCACTTTGGCGGCTCTGTCTGAACCATTTCAGAAAGGAGCGCCTACCTTGAACTTTTCTTACCTCAGAAAGAGCCCCATTTAAAGACACGATTTCAAGCAGGATCGATACAGTCAGCACACCAACAGCGATCCAGGGAGACTGGGGCATTTCCGGATGCATCAGTTTATGCACACCCTCGTAAATGGAAAAAATGCCGCCCATACTGAACAGCATAAGCGCTACGATAAAAGACCAGAAATAAATGGCCTTGCCATGCCCGAGAGGATGGTCCTCTGATGCCGGCAATTTTGCACGCTTGAGGCCCAACAGTAGCAGGAGCTGGTTGGCGCTGTCAGCAAAGGAATGTACTGTTTCTGCAAGCATTGCCCCTGACCCGGTGTACCATGCAGCTAATCCCTTTGCCAAAGAGATGCTAAGATTAGCCCCCAATGCATACATTATAGCTTTTATGGAACCGTTTGAATGGGACATAGTAAATACTACCAGAAAAGCCAAAAAGTTTGAACCGTTCTCTTTGCATCATACTTTTGACTTTTGCTCTTTTGCGCTATGGAACTATGTTCTTCCAGCGGCCTTTTCTAAAGCGGACAGTCATGGCGATGCCCTGACAGAGCATCGATATTACCATGGCTATCCAGACGCCCGGAGCGCCATGCCCGTAAACAACTGCGAGAAGATATGCAAGCGGCAGGCGGACGATCCAGAGAGTGCTGACAATTATGAGCATGGCCCCTTTTGTATCACCGGCTCCCATGAGACAACCTCCAAGAATAACGCTTAGAGCCATAAACGGCTCGGACATCATTGTTATTCTGAGATAGCGGATTGTCTCGACAAGTACCTTCTGGTCTTTTGCCACAGGCGATGAAATGGCGCTGGCCCATATAAATACCGGCAGCGCCATAAGGCTGACAAAAGCGAGCCCTGAAAGTGATATCTTCCATCCTATTTTTTCCGCTCTTACCGGTTCACCGGCGCCAAGGTTCTGTCCGGTAAGCACGGATGCAGCCATATGAAGCGCGAATGCAGGCAGATATATGACCGCTTCTATTCTCAGACCGTTTGTAAGCGCAGCCATTGCAGTGATGCTCCCTTCATGAAGACGGCTCAGGATATTGTAGAGAAAAATGTTGCCGGCGTTCCACGATATCTGTATAAGGGCGGCAGGCCAGCTCAAAATAAAGATCCGTCTGATCAGTGCAAGCGATAAATGCCAAGGACCGGAGAAGATGTTTTTCCACATGCTCCTTCTAAACAGAATAAAGCTGATGATAGTTCCTGCGGACATGGCGGAAGCAGTTGAGATGGCGATGCCTCTGTATCCAAGGCCCTTAAATGAAAATAGTCCGAAGACCAGAAAAAAATTCAATGCAATGTTGATCAGGCTGATGAAGAACATCGCGAACAGTGTCAGCTTAACCTCGCCTCCGGCCCTGAAGATAGCGTTTGAAATTATTACAATATAATTCGGCGCAAGCGCAAACGCAAAGATCACAAAGAAGTTTAATGCAATTTGACGCGTATCTCCTGAAAAACCGGCAAGCGATATTATCAGTTCCTGAAAGAATAGACAGACAGCCATAAGAGCCATCGCACATGCAAGTCCGAAGATAAGGGATTGTCTTGCTGTAGAGAGGGCGTCCTCGAAATTGCCGGCCCCGACCACCCTTGAAACAATCGCAACGGTCCCGATGCTGATGGCATTTGCCACAATAATGATAAAAAAATAAAGCTGGCTGACAAAACCCACAACAGCCTGTATCTCAGGCCCGAGGAAGCCGGCAACGTATATGTCGGTAAGTCCGACGAGGAAATTTAAGAACATGACAAGAAGCATAGGCCACGACATGTACCATATGTTCTTCCATGTGCTTCCTGTAGTGAGATGAATCGTGCTGTTTTGTTTAATCACCGGGATTTCCATACTCAATTGCTTTAATCATTATATATGAAGCTCTGCATAAGATTAAATTAACGAGTTGAACTTTGCAGGGAGGTATTTATGACTTTGTTGAAAAAGGATATTCTAAATAAAATCCGTCAGAAAATATCCGTCGGGCAAACGTAGAGAGAATGCTGACTTTTGCTGATTACTACCGGAACTATATTTTTTTGATGTTTGCAACGGTGCGTGCTGTAGTCTTTGTCATGGTGTAGTTGCCTGCATCAACACCGCTGATTGAAATGTCTGTTACTCTGACTGTTTTACCGGCGCCGATGTTCGGATCGATAAAAGACGCATTGCCGCTGACCGTCAAGGTGTCACCTGCTACACGGTTGGCTCTGAATTTAACATTGGCGGTGGTTGTTCCGTCGTATATCTTGTTTATGCCTGTGGCGGTGACGGTTAATACCCTGGCGGTAATGTTGGCGGTTGTACTTGCTGTTGTAGCTGCCAGTGTGTAGTTGCCCGCTTTAACACCACTGATTGAGATGCCTGTTACACTGACTGTTTTATCAATACCGACGTTCTTATCTAAAAAGGACGCAGTGCCTCTTACGATGAGGGTATCGCCGGCTATACGGTCATCGCTGAAGGTAACGGCCGCGGTGGTTGTTCTTTTGTATCCCCTGTTTTTACCTGTGGCGGTGACGGTTAATACCCTGGCGGTAATGTCGGCGGTTGTACTTGCTGTTGTAGCTGCCAGTGTGTAGTTGCCAGTGTTAACACCGCTGATTGAGATGCCTGTTACCCTGACTGTTTTACCGGTACCGACGTTCTTGTTTGAAAAGGATGCGGTGCCGCTTACGGTGAGGATGTCGCCGGTTACACGGTCATCGCTGAAGGTAACGGCGGCGGTGGTTGTTCTGTCGTATACCTTGTTTATACCACTAACTGTAACGGTAAGAGCCCTGCGGGCTATCACAAGGGTACCGGTTTTTGTTTCCTGATAGTTGGTACTGCTGATGGTAGAGACAACTGAGTAGCTGCCTGCTTCAGTGGGAGGGATGGCACTGCCGTTGTAGGTAATGTTGACGCTCAGGCCAGGCGGCGTTGTTGTGGCAGTGACGGATTTTGGGGTCCCATCATAGGGTTGACTAAGGTCTCCCAGTGTGATTGTTGCGGACGTTATAAAGTTTGCAAAAACAGATGTTCCGGAAGTGGTAATGCCGGACACGCTGACATTGCTTGCTGAACCGCTAAAAAGGTTACTGTTAGGCGCTGATTCAGAATTGAAAACAGTTATATTGTAAGACCCGGGGTAGGGGTCTCCAGCGTCGCCACTATTCAGACTTCGCTCCAGTGCATAATAATTGTCTGCCTGAACTAATGAGACCTGGTAATGTTTATTTGAGCAGCTTATGCCTGCCATGCCGGGATAGCATTCGTTATTATTGGATGTTTTCTGCTCGTCAATGTGCCAGATAAGAAGTCCTGTCCCGGGCAATTGAGTGTCAAAGCCAATACGTTGTCTGTTTTCAATGATAAAGTATTCGCCGCCGGATGAGGGGTTGCCCTCAAGCATTTGAAAAATAGCTCCGGATTCAGAAACCGGGAGGATCTCCTGGTTCAGAATTGTTTCATTAACAGGAATAACGCTAACCCATCCGAGTTTATATTTGCTCCATGCATCAAACTGTGCGGGACGGTCGCCAGGATTTACAGCATAGTTCCATGCGCCATAGGCCATCAGGGACCATTTGCCTGCACCTCTTGAACTGTAATCCGTATCGTACAGGTCAGGAAGCCCGAGGGCATGTCCATATTCATGTGCGAAAACTCCAATTGTGGATATGGACGAATAATATTTCTCAGGCTGTATGACGTATTTATTAACCTTGATAACCCCCCCCTTTGAACAGACTGACCGAGTAGTATACTCTCTGCCATTACTGGATCCATAATAATAAGCGGAATTAAGGTCCCAGCTGTGCGACCATATATCATTGGAATTCAGACCGATCTCTTCTCCCGTACCCTGATGTATTACATCAACAACATCAGCATAACAGTCGCCGTCCATGTCATATGGAGCGAAGTCAAAGCCGGCAAGGTCTGCTGCAGCGATCACCTCTCTGACAAGTGTTCCCGCAAACCTGTCGATCCCCCAACTGCCGTTCTGGCCATAATAATCATGTGGGTTAATTGCCGTATACCAGCCGGATATGCCATTAGGCCCGGGTGATACGGTAAAAGCACCGTATGAAGCTTCATTGTAGAAGTCCTTCATGCTCCAGTTATTGTTGCCGAAAAGAAGGGTTGTAAAGTCAGAAGCAGTGAATGTGTTTGATGTGTTTTGGAAGTTAATCAAAAAAACCGGAATATTATATGTCCCGGACGGAGCAATAAAAGACGATATTTCCGCCTGGGAAGAAATTGGAATGACGGATGAAATATAAGCAGGTGATTGTGACACAGGATTTATGTTGGCCGGGCGAATTCTTTTTGCATGCTCTCCCGGAACGCGGTCTCTGCCAACAGCTTTTCCGGTGGAACGCAGGCTGCCATCGCTGTCTAATCCGGCGTAATGCCAGTTTCTTTCCTTTTCTTCGTAAATAACGGTGTACCCGTCAGATGTTTCCCATCCATGTGAGCGTTCGTCTCCCCATTGTTTTGCTTCAAAAGAACTGCTGTTGCTCTGGATCAGAAGATATTTGTCCGGCGATGCAGGGATAGACAGGCACAATGCCGGCAGCAACAAAGAAGCAATGATCAGAAGAGAAATAATTGAAGCATTTTTTGCATATGGCAATGCCATGTATCTTATGATGTGCACTTTCGATAAACGTATCTCCATATTTTTATACCCGTACTATTTTATTTTAATATCTGGAAACAGGGAGTGGTGTGACGGTTGTCACAAAAAAGAGGGTTTTTTAAAATTGATGTTTAAGGAGCAGATATTTGTCATCAAGGATCTCTATCTCCCCTTTTTTGACGGCTTTGCTGAGAAAGCGGGTGACGGTTTCACGTGATACCGATGCATAATCAGCAATATCCTGATGAGTGAGCTTACATGAAATAATCATGCCGCGATTGTCTTTTGTCCCGTGATTTGAGGATAGAAGCTTCAGGGCTGTTCTGATCCTGTCTTCAGCCCTGGGCAAACTCAGGAGTTTGGTTGTCACCCAGGCGCTTCTAAGACGTGAGCAGAGTGTAGCTATGAGTTCCTGAAGGACTTTTGTCTTGGTTGAAAAATTTATTTCAAAATCCTTTTTTGCCAGTAATGCGACCCGGGTATTTTCCATTGCCATTAAGGTAGCCGGGGAAGTCTTGCCGTCAAGGAGCGCCATTTCTCCGAAGAAGTCTCCTGCACTGTGGATCGCAAGGATATTCTCTGTACCATCAGAACCGGAATGCAGTACTTTGACCCTGCCTGAGAGGACAATGTACATGTATTTTTGAGTATCCTGTTCCCCGAGGATTATCGTATTTTTCAAAAAAAGTTTTTCGACAAAGGCATGCCTGACTTGTTCCCATTCAGCATCTGTAAGGCAGGCAAAGAATGGAATACTTTTTATTCTCAGGTCATATAGAGTCTTTTTATTTTCCATGCGGCGATCCAATTTAACATTATCTGTAATATTACGGAGATCAGGTCTTGACCATCGAAACCTTACACAACCACCACCGAGTCTTTGGAGCCGTGATCATTTTTAACGAACCTGTCGGCATACAGATCGTTTTCCCAGTGATGACTATCAAGGAAATACCTGAATCTGTAACTTCTTCCGCAGTCCAGGTCGAGTGTTATGACAAAGTCGCCGTTTTGAAGACGGGTCATAGGAGATTTGGAAATCTCCCAGTTATTAAAATCGCCGACAATAGTTACAGTCTGTGAATTCTTTGCTGTCTCCCGCAACAGTCTGAATGTAATTTTACACTTGCTGCGGTCCTCATTATATTGTTTTATAAAACCCAGTTTATCCGGCAGTCTTAAAGGTTTAAAAAGGATCTTTTGTGTATCCTTATGAATTATATAATCAGTGTCATTGCTGTACATATCCTGCACAGGGATATTTGTATAAGAAAATATCTGCTTTAAAGTATTTTCCTGCATGCCTTTATCTTTCATCCTGAATTTGATCCCTGCGGAACATTTCTTTCCGTTCTGTTTTTTCCATAAGATATCACCGAATAGAGAAACAGGGCCTTCACCACCGGGAAGCCCGATGAGCAGTTCGAGGTATTCATACATGATAAATTTGAAATCATCTGCAGTCAGTCCCAGACCTTGTGAGGAAAGGTTTGTTGAGACCCCGGTGAAATAGTCTTTGGCTCCGTAAGTGGGTTTAAATTTCACCCCTAACGGCAGGTCAAATCTCCTGAACTTCCTTTTGGTTTTTAACATAAATGTCCCGTTCAGACGTGTCTTTTTCCACGGGGGAGTTGCCGGGATACTTTTTTCTGTGGTCCGGTATGATCCTTCTGTGTGTGCCGTGACCTCCTGCGATAATTGCTGACGATCATTTCATCAGTCAGCGGCATGACCGGAAGTTTCTGTCTGATAAATTCTTCGATATCAGACAGGGAATGAATATATTCTTCGCAGGCAAGGCTTATCGCCATGCCGCCGGCGCCTGCCCGTGCAGTCCTGCCTATCCTGTGTACATAGTCCTCCGGGTCCTGTGGCAGGTCGTAGTTGATCACGTGCGTTACCCCATCAATATGGAGCCCCCGGCTTGCCACATCCGTTGCTACAAGGATCGGTAACGTGCCGTCCTTGAACTGGGAAAGCACCTTCATACGCCTCCTCTGGTCAAGGTCTCCTGTAATGGAGGCTGTTGCGAAATCATTTGCGTTCAGGATAACCTCAAGGCGCTCTACAGCGGCCCTGGTATTGCAAAAGATGAGATAGCGGCCGGCAGGGTTCTGTTTAAGTATCCCGAGCAACAGGCCGACCTTCTCGGATTTACCTACGTGATAGATCTCCTGCTCTGTTTTTTCTACCGTTACCATCTTTGGCGTAACCGAGAAATGCACAGGCATGTTCATGTGTTCATAGCATAGTTCGAGCACACGGTTGGATAGTGTAGCTGAAAAGAGCATAGACTGCCGTTTGTCGTATGGAGACATCCTTCTAAGCATGAACCTCAGGTCACTGATGAAGCCCATGTCAAACAGGCGGTCCGCCTCGTCGATCACCAGGAATTGGGTCTTTCTCAGACTGTAGACTTTCTGCTTTAGATAATCGATCAGCCGTCCCGGCGTGCCTACAAGCACGTCAACTCCCTTTGCGATCTCCTCGCGCTGCTTATGATAGTCAATGCCGCCGAATGCAGGGACAATACTGAAGCCGGCTGGACCGCCCAGCAGTTTCGCCTCAGCGATTATCTGGATCACGAGTTCCCGCGTCGGCGCGATGATAAGAGCACGTGGTGAATGGCTGCGTCCGGGATGAGGCAAAATGAGCATGCGCGAGAATATTGCGATAAGGAAGGCAGCGGTCTTGCCGGTGCCTGTTTGGGACTGGGCCGCAATGTCCTTGCCGCGCAGGGCCTCGGGCAGGGTCTGTGCCTGGACCGTGGTGCAATCATGATACCCTGCGGCCTTTATTCCCTCAAGAACCTTGTCAGGGATATTTAGTTCTTTAAATTTCACAACATCTACTATATATTAAGCAGTGGCAATCAATAAAGTGGGGCAGGGGAGATTTTTCAAATAAATCATTTATTAACTTTTGCGGCGGCATACCCGGATACACTTTCGCACTTCCGGGCTTAAGTTTTGTTCTTAGTTACTGAGCGCTGAAAGCTGATAGCTAATATCAGTCTTTATTCTGTGTTACCGTGATTTTTCTAAAAAAGAAATTATTATTTTCACATTCTCCAGGTTTTTACCATAATCTACAAGTGTAGACCATGAGGTCGGTCTGCTCGATACTGTTACAGCAGTTCTTTCATCGCTTATCCCGGTTATGTCAAAAGAGATCGTGTCTCCCCATGTCTTCCAGTTAATAGACGATCTTGCTATGATTTTACCATGGGAGCGGTCTTCCTCTTGGACCCTGCATCTGCTGATCAGGTTTAGAGATTTAATGCAAAGATCAAAGGTCCTGTCATAAGGGAGCTGCAGTTCTGTATTCCGGACCTGACAGGTCCCCATTGACTCTTCGGAGCTGTTACCTGCGATTTTTTCTACTGCCCGGCTGTGAAGAAAACCTAATATGATAAACATAAGAAACCCGAAGATCAAACCTGAAATAAGCCCGCCTGAAAGACCGACATTGATCCCGTAACACAATGAAAACAATATTGACATGAATATGCCGAAAGGAATTCCGCTTGATAAAAATATTTTCAGGTTTCTGTTCATATTCATAGTATAATTTATTTTGAAAACTGCTTTCTTGCATTCCTGATATGTAACACCTCAGTTATGGATAGACATATCCCCCTCTTTGAAAAAGAGGGGTGAGGGGAGATTTTTCGATTGAATTTTTCTATAAAATCCCCCTTAATCCCCCTTTTCCAAAGGGGGAGGACTGTTGAGTATCCCTTGGCTATGTAAGAGGTCATTATGGATTTTAAAGTTGCTGTAATGCAGGAAGCCAGAATATGATTAAGGAAATTGGGGGAACTCCTGAGAGAGTTTGTTGGATTTAACAACTCTAATAGGTTATAATTTTAGACAAACCGGAAGGATATATAATGGATCAGAATACTACTGTTCAAAAGAACAACGGAATGAGCGCTGTATGGTTTCTCTTCTTATATAAGGGACGGATCAACAGAAAGCAATACTGGATTTTTAATCTTATTGTGTTTCTTGGAGCAATTTTACTAAGCTCATTCACTGAGATTTCGAGTAACATTTATGAATTAAGCACGCCGCAGTTAATGTTCATGCTCTGGATCTTATGGCCCAGCCTGGCTGTTCAGGCCAAGCGCTGGCACGATCAGGACAAATCTGCTTTATGGTTATTGATCAATCTCATCCCCATTGCCGGCCCTGTATGGTCGCTTATCCAGAACGGCTTTATCCCCGGGACCCCCGGTCCGAACAGGTTTGGCCCTGATCCGTTAGAGATTCAAAAATAAAACACTCAATAAGGAGTTGGTTAAATGAAATATAGATTTCCCCTGACAGTTTTTTTGATTTTATCCATGGTGAGCGTGCTTGGATGTAAGACAACGGATGTTGCACCCAACTCGCAGCATGATGTCACATTCCCTTATATGGAGACCGATCATGAATGGGATAAAAAATACAGTGATGCGCCGTATGTCTTTCTGCTTGCAGATAACATTACTGAAGTACAGGAGGATTTTTCATATACCGAGAATATTCACCTTGTAATGAAAATTCAAAACGAAGATGGGATGAAAGTAGGGGAGTTCCCTCTGAATTATGATAACAGCCGTGAAGAGATAAAAGATATTCAGGCTTTTGTATTGACTGCCGATGGCAGAAAAATCGGATATTCATCTATTCAGGACCGGACAACTCAACAGGGATTTGCTGTCTATTCGGATAATAAGGTCAAAATTATCACGTTTCCTAATGTCCTGATCGGGAGCATAATAGATATACGGTACAAATTACACCACCTTAAGCCCATAATAGAGAACGAGTTTTTTGAGACATATTATTTTACCAGTCAGTACCCCATAAAATATTCACGCCGGATCTTTATTGCTCCTAACAATATGCCGCTAACCATCAAAAACAGTGATACTTCTATCGAACCTGAGATCGTACATTCTGATAAAACGATCCGATATACCTGGCAGGCGGCATACAAAAACAAAATAGAAAATGAGAACTTCATGCCCCCTTTTACCGAGCTGTCCGAACAGGTAAGCATTTCAACAGTTGCAGATTGGAAACGGCTCTCGAAATACGGGTGGTCTCTATTTGAAAAGAATTTGAAATCGTCATCAGAACTGAAAGAAGCCGTTCAGAAAATAAAATCTGAGATTAAGGACAAGAGGGACCAGGTCCAGGCCGTTCTTGAATACATTCAAAATAATTTTCGTTATGTATCGCTGAATATTGACTATCACAATTACGAACCGCATTCTACCGACCGGGTGTTTTATAACAAATACGGAGATTGTAAAGACCAGACCGTGCTTGCCATAGAAATGCTTTCTGAAATCGGCGTCGTTGCTTACCCGGCGTTAATATCTACATACTCAGACTTGTCGCTTCGTGAAAATCTAACACCCATGTTGAACTATTTTGATCATGTAATATTAGGTATCGAGTTTGAAAATAAAATTAATTATACCGATCTCCTGATAAAAGGATATAAATTTTGGGAGATACCATCAGCCTGGTCCGGGACAAACGCCCTGTTATTGAAGCCCGGCGGCGATTCTTTTCACCAGTTGACGTTTGCAGACATGAAGGACATGACGACATATATCAGACAAAAGACATTTTTAAATGATGATGCGTCAGCCTCAGGTGTTTTTTCATTGACGTTCGACCGCTCAACGACATCGCAGTTACGGGTTTTAATGAAAAGCATGACAGACTCGGAGAATAAACGCTGGCTTTCGATGTTTGCTGCAAAAATTATTCCAGGAAGTGTAATTACAGAGACCAAAGCAGTCAATCTTAACGAGACCTATATGAACCTGGAAATTCAAATTCAATTTAAACAAAAGAACTGGGCAGAGTTAATTAATGATATGTTGGTCTTCGGGGTTGGAATGGCAGACAGGGAACCGGCTTTTTCTGCTTTAACAAGACAAAACCCTATAGTGTTTCGTCAAAGCACGGCAACTGAAATAGAAAACGAGTATCTGATTCCAGAGGGTTATGAGGTAGTAACATTACCGGAGGATTTGGCAGTGGAGTCCGACTTTGCCTACTATAAGAAATCTTACAGATCTGAGGGTCAAAGAATTCTGGAAAAGGTATTAAGCGGGTACAAGAGGTCTTATCTTCCTGCGAACCGATATCAGGACATAGAAAAATATTATGATAACCTCATTCCATTGACCAGAAAAAGAGTGGCCATAAGAAAAAAAGCATAATGCTAAATGGACTTTATTTTCAGTACGAGCGGTTCAAAAAGAAGTGGCGCAAAATAGACAACTGAGGAAAGAAATTGCCCAAATAGTATTACACCAATAAGAAAGAATTTCTATGATAACTATATGCGAAGGCTTAAAATGTTTATTAATCAGTAAAATAAATTTAGTCATTGTAGCAATCTTATTTCTTTTGGGATGTGCAGGCACAGCAGGAATCAAGGAAATACCAATACATGCCTATGACTACCTTGATAGAGGCTTTATATATTCTCAAAAAGGCCAATATGATAAAGCCATTTCTGACTACAACAAGGCTCTTGAGATAAATCCGAATTACGTTGAGGCCTATAACAATCGAGCAAATATTTATTATAAACAAGGCCAATACGATAAGGCCATTTCTGATTACAATAAGGCCATTGAGATAAATACAAGTTTTTCATACGCCTATAACAATCGGGGGAATGTTTATTCTATGATAGGCCAATATGACAAAGCCTGTCCTGACTATAAACAAGCTTGTGAATTAGGGGATTGTAGCGGTTATAATTGGGCAAAAAAATGGTAATTGCAAATAAACTTCAGACACAACGTTAGTTATCTTTATAATTATGCGACAGGAAGAATTAAATGACACAGATTAAAATATGCCCTGATTGTACAACGGAGTATTTCCCGCATATCGAGCGCTGCGCGGACTGCGGCTCGGTCCTTTTGACGCCTGAGGAAATTAAAAAGATGCAGGAGGAAAAGAAGCGTTGCAAGGATAAGTCTCTGGAGAATTCGGTTGTTGTCAGGGAGGGCAGTTTAAATTGGATGAATGAGCTTTACAATGTCCTAATTGATTCCAGTATCTCCGGTGTTGTCAATTCCGATGCCGGGTGCAAAAAAGGATGCTGTGGAGATACATACCGGTTGCTGGTGTCATCTCAGGATGCGGAAAAGGCTAATGAGCGCATAGAGGAATACTGCGCGGAACTGCATCCGGAACTGCAGGCTTCAAGGGAAATGATGAGCCGGGGTAAATGTCCGGCATGCGGTTCCCCTGTGAGTTCTGATGCGGTTGAGTGCCCGGATTGCGGGCTGACTCTTCTTATTATTGAGGAGAAGTAAGTAAGGCAGCGATCAGCAATCAGCTTTCAGCGTTCAGCAAAACGGAACTGGATTCCGGACAAGCCGGAATGATGGACAACAAATGCCCTTATCCCCTCGTCAAATGTCTGTACTTAATTCTGTGGGGCTGGTCTGCGGCGGCGCCGAGGCGTGCTTTTCTGTCTGCTTCATATTCCGAATAGTTCCCATCGAACCAGACCACTTTACTGTCACCCTCAAAGGCTAATATATGTGTGGCAATACGGTCGAGGAACCATCTGTCATGGCTGATGATCACTGCGCATCCGGCGAAATTTTCCAAGGCCTCTTCAAGGGCGCGCATGGTGTTTACATCCAGGTCATTTGTAGGTTCATCAAGGAGCAGTACATTGGCCTCTTCCTTCAGCATACGTGCAAGATGCACGCGGTTTCTTTCCCCTCCTGACAGCATCGAAACCTTTTTCTGCTGATCGCTTCCGGAGAAATTGAAGCGGGCCACATAGGCGCGTGAGTTGAGCTGTCTTTTGCCTAATTGAACAACATCCAGCCCATCGGAGATAATCTCCCAAATAGTTTTATTCGGGTCAAGATCATCGCGGCTCTGGTCAATGTGTGCAAGCTTGACTGTGTCTCCTATTTTGAAGGTGCCTGAATCAGCCTTCTCTTTTCCGGTGATCATACGGAAGAGGGTGGTCTTTCCTGCTCCATTGGGCCCGATGATACCTACGATCCCGCCAGGAGGAAGGGAGAAGGTCATTCCTTCAACAAGGATATTGTCGCCGTATGCCTTGCTCACATTATCGGCTTCAATGACTACATTGCCCAGACGCGGTCCGGGCGGAATATAGATCTCCAGGTCCTTTGAACTTTTTTCGACATCTTGACTGAGGAGCGCCTCATAAGAGGTGATGCGCGCCTTTCCCTTTGCATGCCGCCCCTTGGGTGACATCCGTATCCATTCAAGCTCGCGCTGCAGGGTTTTTTGTCTTTCGCTCTCGGTCTTCTCTTCCTGCTCCAGACGGTTCGTCTTCTGTTCAAGCCATGAGGAGTAATTCCCTTTCCACGGGATACCCTGTCCCCTGTCAAGTTCCAGTATCCACCCTGCTACATTATCGAGAAAATACCGGTCATGGGTCACTGCAATGATAGTGCCGGCGTAGCTCTGCAGATGATGCTCCAGCCATGCCACGGTCTCGGCATCG
>JAGVGM010000317.1 GCA_020057065.1 Thermodesulfovibrionia bacterium | reverse complement strand
TCCTTCTGTTTTTTTTGTTTGGTGATAAATTATAACAGATTTAGAGTCCTCTGAACCTCAAATAATTTCCTTCATTTTATGACTTTTGCAATTGGCTCACTTAATAGATCTTTAAAAAATCTACAACAAATAACTGCTCAAATCACGATATAAAAAAATATCATTATGAGAAGAACTACGCCGATTTCACATCTCGAGTTGCAGCCGGGGTAATCCTTACGACATGTGCTTTCTTATGACCTCGGCAATCTCTTCAGCCATGGTGGTGATATTATCCATATTATCACCTTCAATCATTACCCTTATCTTAGGTTCTGTTCCCGAAGGCCTGACAAGAATTCTGCCGTTTTTAAGCTTTTTTTCAGCCCTCTTTATGGCTGCTGAAATTGAGGGAAAATCTTTCATGTCTTTTGATTTTTTAACAGGCACATTTATAAGAATCTGGGGATAGATCGGAATACAAGAAGCAAGATCGGAAAGTGTTTTTTTCCTCCTGCACATTATGGATAATACCTGAAGCGCTGTAATAGGTCCGTCGCCTGTTGTGTTATGATCCAGAAAAATTATATGACCTGATTGCTCGCCGCCTAAATTACAGCCTATCTTAACCATTTCTTCAACAACGTATCTGTCGCCGACCCTGGCCCTGATAACTTTTATTCCAGCTTTTTTTAAAAATATTTCGAAACCGATATTGCTCATAACAGTAGCTACTACAGTATTAGCTTTCAAGTTGCCTTCTTTCTTCATGTCCATGGCGCATATTGCCATGATCTTGTCGCCATCCACTATTTCTCCGTTCTCATCACAAAAGATGGTCCTGTCTGCATCCCCGTCGTGAGCAATTCCAATATTTGCTTTATGCTCCAATACAGCCTTTTGCAAGGCTTCAGCATGAGTCGCCCCGCAGTCCGCGTTTATATTGATACCATCCGGTTTATCGTTAATTGCAATTACATCGGCTCCAAGTTCGATAAGCACCGTTGGAGTAATTTTATAGGCCGCGCCGTTGCTGCAGTCAACGACGATCCTTATTCCTTCAAGTGTCATGCCTTTTGGAAAAGTTGACTTCACAAATTCAATATATCTGCCTGACGCATCATCCACCCTCTTTGCCTTTCCTATTTCCGCTCCTTCCGGCCTTATTTTTTCGAGTGTCTTTGAGAACATTGCCTTTTCTATTTCCTCTTCCACGCTGTCAGGGAGTTTGAAGCCATCTGAAGAGAAAAACTTTATTCCGTTGTCATAAAAGGCATTATGCGATGCGGATATAACTATCCCTGCATCAACCCGCATGCTTCTTGTAACAAAGGCAATACCTGGTGTCGGCATCGGGCCTATAAGAACAACATTCATGCCCATAGAGCAAATGCCCGAGGTAAGAGCGCTTTCAATCATGTAACCTGAAAGCCGTGTATCTTTGCCAATTAGTATCTTATTGCGGCCATGAGTTTTTTTCAGCACGTAAGCGGCAGCCCTTCCAACCTCAAAGGCTACCTCCCCGGTCATTGGATAATGATTAGCCTTTCCTCTTATGCCGTCGGTCCCGAAAAGCTTCATTTTTTTCATCAATTGTTCTCCCTAATCCTTCAATTACAGGTGGTTATTACCCCCCCCCTTTGTAAAAGGGGGGCGAGGGGGGATTATATGAATTCATTCTATAAAATCTCCCCTAACCCCTCTTTTTCAAAGAGGGGAATTATTTTTTATTTTATGCGATTAACGAATATATTTACATCAACTTTCTGCTCATCAGTTTTTACGCTGGAATTTGACATATTTAATTTTACCTTATATTGCAAACTGTGATTTAAGCCGGCAATATCTATCGGTTCTGTCTTTATATTATTAATCTTTGAAATAATGCTTTTCGGGCCTTCTATCATAACTGTTTCGGGCGCTACTTTTATTTCAAAAATTACAAAACCACGTTCAGGCACACCGACAACAGCGGGCTGAACCGGGACGGTTTTCCTTAGCTGCTTTTCGAGCGTTATGCCGATTGTCTGAGGCTCGATACTGGTTACCTCAAGTGTTTTCGGCAGTTTTATATTTTCATGAGTAACTGTATAAAAAGACTTCCCTTCCTTTGCACTGCTAAGATCGATGACGGCGTTTATTTCGTTCTGTTTCAGGCTCTTTATAAGTCTTTCCTGCCCTTCTATATTAACGCTTAATGTTTTTGGAAAATCCACCACTTCAAATTCATGGGGCGCATTTATATACATAAGGGGAATGTCCATAAATATCCCGGAACGGCCGCTTAATACCACAAAAAACCATAGTGCGATCGCCAGAATAAAAGAAGCCAGCTTCAGCCAGATATTTTTTCTCAGAAAGGCCTTTTTCATTTCTTTGCTTCCAGTGGTTTCACAAAATTCTCGGTAAGAAAGTTCCTGAGACTTGTAGTATCAACGTTTTTCTTGAGGTCGCCTCCTATTGCCGTTGTAATGCTGCCGGTCTCCTCGGATACTATTATGACAACGGCATCAGTCTCTTCAGTCAGTCCTATCCCTGCCCTGTGCCTGGTGCCGAGTGCTTTTGATATTTCAGCGCTCAACGTCAGCGGAAGAAAACAGCCTGCTGCGACAATGCGGTTTCCTCTTATAATTACAGCGCCGTCATGGATCGGCGCTGTAGGATGGAAAATGCTTAAAAGCAGTTCACGGGACACCTTGGCGTCAAGCTGTGTTCCCATTTCAATAAAGTCTTTCAGGTTTGTATCTTTTTCTATAACTATCAGGGCCCCGATCTTCCTGTTAGAAAGGGCCACCGATGCCTTTATTATCTCTTCAAGGGACCTCAGCTCTTCGGCAGTAGTAAAGGAAGGCAGGAAACGCGCCTCACCCATCTGTGCCAGGGTCCTTCGTATTTCCGGTTGAAATAATATGATAATTGCAAGGACTAGTTGTGCCCATAAGCTCTGAATGATCCAGTCAATTGTGTAAAGTCCCAGGTATTTCGACAAAACAAAGGCAATAAACAGGACCCCCAGTCCTATAAGCATCTGGGCCGCTTTCGTACCCTTAATAATCAGGAGTAACCTGTAAAGTATTACAGTCACAAGCAGGATATCAAGGATATCCTGCCATCTGATCAGAGTGAATATTTTCGTTGTAATTTGCATATCATTTTATAAAGGCTAAAGGCAAAAGGGTGCAACAGGTATTATTGTAACAATTTTGCAATCATATTTCATTGTTACCAAGAAAGGTATAAGTATGAATACAATCTTACATCAATACAGCATTACCGTATACATAAATAAAATGACCGTTGATCTCAAGGTCGTCTTTTTCCCAGTCAGCAGGTAAGGGCCAAAAGGGTTCTGCATCTTTTAACGCCTTCATGGCTGCTTCGTCAAGATCTTTGTACCCGGAGGTCCTGAGCAGATCGATCTCACCAAGCTTGCCATCTTTTTTTATTGCAAATTTTATATAAAGATCCCCTGACATCCCAAGCCTTGCCGCCTCTTTTGGATATCGCCAGATGCTCTCTATCTTTTCCTTTAACATTCTCATATACCCGCGATGCTGAAATCCAGGTATCTCGAAAGTCAGTCCTTTGTCAACATCTGTCTCTTTATTTGCATAATTTTCTATGGTTTTTTTGTCGAAAAGGGCTGACGGCGGCGCTAAAAACGGTTTGACTTTTTCTGACGGCAACGCCCCTTTATCATCTGAAAATCCCCCTGCATCCCCCTTTTCCAAAGGGGGACTTAATTCCCCTCTATCAAGACCAACAGTAGGTGCTTTAAGCAGGGGCAGGGGTGTGTTCCCACCTTTGCTAACAGGTGGATTATTTTTGATCCCTTCCGGCTGTACCCCTCTTCCCTCACCATGAAGCGTTTCAGGTGACAGTTTTTCATCAAACGGACTTCGATTTTGTCTCTCAATTAACGGCCTATGCGGTGCAATATTGGGCTGAAGGATATTGGGTGCCGATGGTTTTTCTGTTTCGAGCGGACCCACAATATCTACATTAAAAACCGGGGCATTGGCTTTAATATTTGTATATATTATCCACAAAACACAAAGCACCAGCAAATGGGACAATGTGGATGCTGCTATATAACGGCTCAAGTTCAATTTACTTGTTTTATCCTACTCTTAATCCAGGCGGAAATGGACAATAAATACGTGATTTTAGCGGGATACCGTTAATATCGGGACAAAAATATGCCGATATCTTGAAGAAAAAATTTCCCATACTTCCTGAAATACTGCCGTCCTTGTTCTCTTTCCATGGCTTGGTAGAATTCAGTTCATTTATTGCAATTATTAAATATAAATTGTCTTTCTCCATCCCATTTACGTCTTCAACGCTCGGGATGGGAATACCTTTCTCATCACCATAGGGAGTATGAGAATGGAAATCTCCCACAATCTGCAACTTTACAAACTTTGACAGGATTGGCTCAATTTTCATCTTGTCCCGGTGGTGTAGTATAACCCCCCTGCGTTTTCTCTTAGCAGTTTGAAGGCCGAAGGCATATTCTATTATAAACCTGTCATGAAGACGGTAACCGAGCAGATAACCAAGTGATTCCTTTTGATACACTTCCGCACAACTTAATAAAAGACCCATAAAGGCATGCTCGGAGAGATATACCTTCATGGTGTTAGGTTTTTTTATTACTTCTTTCTGTGTTCCGGAACCCGAACCGTTATTACTGCGCACGGCGCCCTCCTGACAACCCTTTCTGCGGTACTGCCAAAAATAATTCTCTCAAGTCCGGATCTCCCATATGTCCCAATTACTATTATATCTATTTTTTCACTATTAGCGAATTTTATTATTTCATCATATGGTATGCCTTTTAATACAACCTTTTCAAGATTCTGAAGACCTCTTGTTGCCTCTGTACAACAAGAGTCCATTTCTTTCACCGCCCATTGATTCAGTTCCTTATAAAGTTCGTCATGAGATATATGCGGGACATGTATACCGGTCGCTTTTGTAAAGTCATAAATAACATGAAGAATATACAGCTTTGCATTATAACGTTTTGCTAAATCTACTGCATAGGAAAGTGCATGTGAAGCCCCCTCGGAAAAATCAGTTGCATAAAGAATGCGTTCAACCTTCATAATGATACCCTCCTTTTTTTATTTTGGACTTAAATGGTTTAACTTATTGAAATAATTACTTTTATTTTACATCTTATCCGCCGAAAACATAAAAACTGAAGGCTGCCTTCAGCCTTTATTCAGTTCATAGATTAATCTTAATCCTTCAAGGGTTAATAATGGATTTATATGATCAATTCTTATATATGGAATCATTAGATTAGCATAACCCCCTGTAATAATTACTTTAAAATCTTTACCAACCTCTCTCTTTATTTCCTTGATGATCTTTTCAACAGCGCCGGCATGTCCCAATATAATTCCGGAAAGTATGTTTTCAGCAGTATCCTTACCCAGCGCTTTATCAGGTTCTTTAAGTTTAACCCTGGGCAGTCCGGCTGTCTTATCGGCAAGGGTATCGGCAGATAAAAGAATACCCGGCATTATAGCCCCACCCCTGAATTGTCCTTTTGAATCAATATAAGAAAATGTCGTTGCCGTGCCAAAATCTATTACAAGCAATGGCCCTTTATAAAGCCTGTAAGCGGCCACTGCATCTGCAATCCTGTCAGCGCCAAGTCTTTCTACGTTCTTTATATTAAATTTCAGGCCTGTTTTTACTGTGCAACTTACTATTAACGCTTCAACGCCAAAGGTTCTCTTTACAGCGTTTTTTATTGCCGGAGTTACCTGCGGTACAACAGAAGAAATAACAGCTCCTGCAGGTTTTTGTATTTTATGCCTGAGAACAAACCCATTGAGAATATAAGAATATTCTTCTTTGTCCCTGACGTCGATACTGGTCTTAAGACGAAACACGTTCTTTATGTTTCCATCGCTGTAAAAACCAATCGTTGTGCTGGTGTTGCCTATGTCAATAAGTAAAAGCATCTTAAATAATTATCAATTATCAATGAACAATGATTAATTAAGGAATAAAACTCATTTATTATTAATTACTAATTACTCATTATTAATTGTCTTTCAATATCGTTACATCTCCGGCTGTTACTGTCTCTGTTTCCCCGGAAGGAAGCCGGATGATAAGCTCTCCGTTGTCGTTAATGTTTTCAGCAATCCCTGATATTATTCTATCATGGTTTTTTACAAGTACGTTGCTTCCTAAAGTACAGTTTAAACGAATCCAATCATTAATTAAAGCCTTTTTATTACCTTTTAAGAGTATTTTATAAGCCCTTTCCAGTTCGGCAAATATTTTTTCCAAGAGCTCAACCCTGTCAAATATTTCTCCACTTTCTATTTTTAATGAAGTTGACAATGCACTAATATCATCCGGAAAATCGTTCAGGGACATGTTGACATTTATCCCTATGCCAACTGCCAGATAGCTTATCCTGTCACTGGCGGATTTCATTTCAGAAAGGATACCCCCAGTTTTTTTGCCGTTTATTAAAATATCATTGGGCCATTTGATCCCGGCCTTTAATCCGGTGAATTCCCGTATCGCGCTGACAACTGCTACTGCAGCCATTAATGTAATTAAAGCCGCTTCATGCGGCGGGATGGAAGGGCGCAATATAACCGTAGAATAAAAATTTACACCCGGCGGCGATATCCATGTCCTGCCAAATCTTCCCCTGCCTTTTGTCTGGGTATCAGCAATAACAACAATGCCTTCGGGGTTTTCCCTCTGTGCTGCTAATTCCATTGCAACATCATTGGTAGATGTTGCGGTCTCAAGGAATATAATTTCTTTGCCGATAATAGCGCCTTGAAATATGGCATCGATTTTTTCTTTAGTAAACATAAGTTATAAAATCTCCCCTTACCCCTCTTGATAGAGGGGATTAATTTCCCCCTTCGAAAAAGGGGGAGCAAGGGGGATTTTTAAATACAACCTGTTGTCATATAACTGGCTTCTCCAGCCACTCGCATTCTTTATAAAGCACACACTCAGCGCATTTAGGTTTTATCGCCGTACAGGTTTCCCTGCCATGAAGTATCAAGGCAAGGTTAAATTGAGTTAAAAGGTCTTCCGGCAGTTGTCTGACGAGTTCTTCTTCAACTTTATCAGGATCGCTGGAATGAGTAATTCCAAGCCTGCTTGAGACCCTTAAAACATGTGTATCCACCGCTATCGCCTGTTTACCGAAAGCACTGCCCAGTACAACGTTTGCTGTTTTTCTCCCTACCCCGGGGAGTGTTGTAAGCTTCTCAATGGTTTTGGGAACTTTTCCATCGAAATCCTTAACGATTTTTTTACAGCAGTTAATAACCATCTTGGCCTTGTTCCTGTAAAAACCTGTTGGTTTTATTTCCTGCTCAAATATTTTCTGATCTGCACACGCATAATCATCAGCTCTTTTATATTTTTTAAAAAGTGTTTCTGTTACTTCATTTACCTTGACATCTGTGCAACGGGCTGAAAGTATTGTAGCAATGAGCAGTTCAAGCGGATTGGAAAATCTGAGCGCAATTTGGGGGCGAGGATATTTTTTCAGTAACAGTTTTGTTATGTTCCTGGCATTTGCCATATTTAATTTGATGATGTAGGGGCGACCCGCCGGGTCGCCCCTACAGAACCTATTCTTCCTTTAAAATTATTACTTCTACCTTTCCCTTTAATCCCTCTTCAAATCTTTTCGCATCTTTTTCAGTGCCAACGATCGAATTGTAATGCATAGGGATAGCGACCTTGGGCTTTATGTCAAGGGCTGCGATGACTGCTTCTTCCGCGGTCATAACATAAGTTCCTGATACGGGCAAAAGTGCGATATCAGCCTTGAACGTTTTCATTTCAGGAATATGATCTGTGTCTCCGGCAATATATATCCGTTGTCCGTTCACAGTAAAGATATACCCGACCCAGTTTCTGTCTTTTGTGTGAAACTGTTTATTTGTGTTGTATGAAGGGACAACTTCTATATCAATTCCATTAACCGTGATCTTATCGCCCGGTTTTACTTTTTTGACATCGCCTGAGAGTTTTCCCGCACAATCCGGCGGCGCAACTATTACAGTTCCTGTTCCCTGGATTTTTTTTATATCTTCGGGAGAGCAGTGATCATAATGTTCATGCGTAATTAAGATAATATCTGCCGTATCTCTTTGCCTTAATTTAAAGGGGTCCGTAAAGATAACCTTTTCGCCAATGATCTTGAAGGTATCATGTCCAAGCCAGTGAATGTTCTCTGTCATCTCTTTTCCATCCTTTCCTCCTGCATGGGCAGAATAAATAAACAGGATTGATAATAATAAAACTAACAGAACAACCTTTTTCATAATGCCGCCTCCCTGCAAGGAATTATATCATGTTGTATATTCCTACAGTATCTTTCCCCTTTTGCTGAAAAACTCGCTCAAAGCCACTCTTATCACAGCGCCTTTGGACCACTTCTGCCCTGTTTCATTTGAAAAATCTTTGGCAAGTTCTGTAAGGGCTTCAAGGACTTCTTCTTCAAGGTATATTGTTGTCTTGATTAATTTTTCCTGTTCGTCAGACATTGTTTAACTCCTTATGTAACCATTCCGTTACAGGTGGCAATAATTGTTTAAAGCGTGTCATCCCCGCAGTCCTTTGAGCGGGGATCCAGTTCTCTGGTTTCTGGATTCCCGCTTAATCCCGATTTATCGGGACGGGAATGACAATCCAAATAGTTTTTTTGTCACCCATAACTGAAGAGTTAGCTCTTTATTCATTTTCTCTGCCGCATATGTATTTAAATTTGAAATATTTTTTTAGAGACAAATAAAATTTTATACTATAATACATAACACGCTATGAATTTTTTTGCAATTCTATCAGCAATGCCTTTTGAGTCAGAGAAAGTCCTTGCCGTCTCCAAAAAGGTCCGTACCGTTAAAGTTGCAGGGAAGACCGTGTACAGGGGTAAACTTTCAGGATATGATGTTTTACTGCTTAACTCAGGCTTAGGTAAAGTAAATGCCGCTCTTTCCGCAACATGCCTTATTGAAAATTATCCTGTTACGGGTGTTATTAATATAGGCGTCGGGGGCGCTTATCCCGGAAGCGGACTTAAAATAGGCGACGTCACTATAGCATCAAAAGAAATATACGGCGATGAAGGTGTTATAACATCAAAGGGTTGGGACAGTCTGAAGAAGATAGGAATCCCTCTGGTTCTTGACGGAAAGAAGAAATATTTCAATGAATTCCTGTTAGATAAGAAATTACTTAAAAAGGTTAAAGATAGAATCCCCCCTAACCCCCCTTTGAAAAAGGGGGGCTGGGGGGATTTTCAGATTAAATCAGGTCCTTTTATCACAGTCTCTTCAACAACAGGTACCCGCAAAAGAGCTGTTGAACTTGAGGAACGTTTTAACGCAGTTTGTGAGAATATGGAAGGCGCGGCCATTGCACAAATTTGTACAATATATAAAATTCCCATGCTCGAGATCAGAGGCATCAGCAATATAGTTGGCGAAAGGGATAAGAGAAAATGGAATTTAGGCCTCGCATCTGAGAACTGTCAGAAGCTGCTCTTGAAATTGCTTTGCCAGGAAACAGAACATAATCGGTGGAACAATGCAACACAAAAGTAAACATAACTATCGTCTATTATATTTTTTTATAAGTATCTTGATTGTTTTTTCCATTCCGGTCTATGCACAGGAAAACCCGGGGAATACCCCGGAGAAGCATTTTCTCTGGGCTGTTCAGTCAGGAAAGAACACTGTTTACCTTCTCGGGTCCATTCATATCTTAAAAAAAGATGCCTACCCCCTGCCGGATGCAATTGAAAAGGTCTATGGTTGCTGCAGCAAAATTGTATTTGAAACAAACCTTGACGGCATGAATGACCCCGCATCTCAAAATAAAATGACAAAACTCGGGAGTTACACCGGGGGTCAGACACTCTCGAAAAACATTTCTACGCAAACATATGAGCTACTAAAGCAACGGATGGCTGATGCCAATGTGCCGTTAGAACGTCTTGAAACGTTCAGGCCGTGGTTCGTGGCCCTTGCAATAACGGCACTGGAGATTCAACGGTTAGGATATGATCCGGAACTGGGTATTGACAGATATTTCTACAAAAAGGCCCAGAAGGACGGGAAAGAAATGATATTCCTTGAAACAAATGAGCAGCAGCTAAACCTTATGGCCCACATGAATAAACATCAGCAGGAGATGTTCTTAAAGGAGACCCTCAAAGAACTTGAGATCATCGAAGAAATGGCTTCTGATATGGTTAAAGCATGGGAAACAGGCAATGCAGATAAATTAAATCTTATTACAAGAACCGGTTTTGATGAACATCCTGATATTTACAATCGTTTTTTCATTCAGCGGAACAAGAATTGGATACCTCAAATTGAAAAACTTATGAAACAGGATGGGGATGTGCTTGTAATTATTGGAGCAGGTCACCTCGTTGGAGAGCAGAGCCTGATAGATCTGCTTGGGAAAAAAGGCTATCAATTGCAACAGCGATAACGATAATCAGGATCTATTCTTTTGCGCCCGCTTTATTAAAAAGCAGCGCCGTAAGCCAGAATGTCCTCAGCTCAATACCAAGATAAAATGCGTCTCTTGCGAGTAATTGTTCAGGGGTCATTATTTGAAATCTGTCTTCAAGCCTGTCTTTTTCTGGTCGGCCACTACAACAAGGACAAAATTTTCCGGATCAAGATATTTTTTTGCAACACGCAAAACATCATCTTTTGTTACGCTATTGATGTAGTCATGATACTTATCAATATAATCCAGACCGAGGGCATAATATTCGACTGCTATGAGAAAGCCGGCTATCCGGCCGCCTGTTTCGAACCTCAAGGGAAAACTGCCGGTAAGGAATGCCTTTGCATCAGAAAGCTCCGTATTCGAAACCGGGTTTGTCCTGATTTCCTTCATCTCTTTCAATATCTCGTCTATAGCTGCATTAGCGGTCTCATTTTTTGTCTGAACACCGACCTGAAAAGTTCCACCGTATTTATTAGGGTCAAAAAAACTGTGAATATCATAAGCAAGACCTTTTTCTTCCCTCACGTTCTGCATAAGTCTGGATTCAAAGCCTCCGCCGCCGAGTATATAGTTCATTACTGATATGGCGTAATAATCAGGATCATCCCTGCTCACACCTGTATGTCCCAGTATAATATTTGCTTGCGAAATATCCTTGTTTACCTGGTAAATTTTCTTTTCCCTGATCTCTGCTGATATATTGGGAGGAGATATTTGAACGGATTTTTCGTGCCACCCGGAGAAATACTTCCTGAGCAGATTTCTTACTTCATCAACCGTTATATCGCCAACGACAGACACTATTGAATTATTAGGGACGTAATATGCTGAATGGAAGTTGACAATATCATCTCTGTTTATCGCGTCAAGCGTTTCTGGTGTGCCCTGGATCAGTCTGCCGTAAGGATGCGAGCCGAACACAGCTTTTCTGAATTCCCTCGATACAACAAATCCCGGGTCTTCCTCCTGGGCCTTCAAACTGCCTTTTATGCGTTCTCTTTTCTTGTTAAGTTCAATTTCCGGAAATGATGGGTTCCTGAGTATGTCTGAAAGCAGGTCAAAGCCGAGGCCTATATCCTTTTTCAGGACCGAAAGTGATGCTGTAACATAATCGTCATCAGCAGATGCTCCGACAGCTCCCCCAACGAACTCGATTTCCTCACTGATCTGGCGTGCTGTCCTGTTCTTTGTGCCTTCTGTTAGAAGACTTGCAGTGAGATTTGCAAGTCCTGCCTTTTCCCGGGGTTCTACAATGCTGCCGGCCTTGATGCCTACAGACACTTTTACGATGGGGAGATTGTGTCTTTCGACTATTAAAAGCGTCAGTCCGTTTTCAAGGACCTCTCTCTTTACATCAAGGGCGTAAGCAGCAGTGAACAGTGAACAGTGCACAGTGAACAGCAAAAAAACAGTGACAAGTAACGAGTAACGCCTGCCTGTCCGGCAGGCAGGGGTGACGAGTTTCATTCCACACTTTTCACTTTTCACTTTTCACTCTCAACTTTCTTTATTGGAACCAATATACCAACTGTCCGTTTATCTTCAACAAGATATTTCTGTGCCGCGCGCTGAACATCCTGCGGTGTTACTTTGCCTATACCTTCAAAATATTTATCCTTAAGTTTTCTGTCCCCAAGCATCTCAAACATAACTACCAACTCAGCCTGAAAGAAAAGAGAATCCTGGCCTATAAGAAAACCTGCCTCTATCTGATTCTTTGCCTTTTGGACTTCCATCTCGCCTGGAGGCTCTTTCTTTATTTTATCTATCTCTTCATACAACGCTCTTTCAACTTCATCGATTGCTTTACCGGGCAATGCTGTTGCTTCAAGATAAAAAAGGGACGGGTATTTTTCGAGGCTGCTGTAAGATGCATCCGCTGACAGTGCAATACGCTTTTCATCGATGAGGCTTTTATAGAACCTCGAACTCTTCCCGCCGGCCAGAACAGTAGCAAGCACCTCAAGCGCATAACTATCGTCATTGTGGAAATTCGGGGCCTTGTATGCGGAAAGCACATAAGGCAACTCCGCCTCCTTTTTCACATACAGCCTTCTTTCTCCAAACTGTTCGGGTTCGTCTATATCGGGGTCTTTTATATCTTCTCCTCTCTGAATACTGCCGAACTCACTCCTGATCTTTTCCATTAGAACGTCTACATCGATATTACCGGCAATAATTATCATCGCATTATTCGGCACATAATATTTTCTGTAAAAGGCCCATGTGTCATCCCTTGTTATCTTCTTCAAATCCTGCATCCAGCCTATGACAGGCCATTTATATGGAGTGTTCTTAAATGCTACTGACATTAACTCTTCATAGACCGTGTGTTGCGGATCATCTTCATTGCGCATCCTGCGCTCTTCCATTACAACGTCTCTTTCCGCAAGTGTTTCTTTGGGGTCCATTATTAAATTACGCATCCTGTCGGCCTCAAGCTCTATGGAAAGATACAGTTTGTCGGGAGCAAGTTTCTGATGGTAGAAAACATAATCTCTTGTTGTCCCTGCATTATCAACTCCCCCGGCCCTGCTTATGATCTTTGAAAACATCTTGGGCCCATGATCCGGCGTGCCTTTGAACATAAGATGCTCAAGCAGGTGAGCGAGGCCTGTCTTGCCGACCTGCTCATGGATCGAGCCGGCATTGTACCAGATCTGAAAAACTGCGAGAGGAGCATTCGGATCCCTGAGGGCAAATACTTTAAGCCCGTTTGGAAGGACCTCTTTATATAGAGCCCCGTCCTTTTCAGTTGCTGGTTTACTGACTGTGTGAGCACACCCTGAAAAGATAAACAAAAGATATATGACAGGTAGAATTATTTTTATCATATTTGTAAATAGTAACAAAGATATCAACTCAGGTCAATTGCCGCTAAGCAACGGACCGTTCAATTAAATAAAAAAAGCAGCCGGAAATACCGACTGTAATACTTATTATCATGACAAAATGATATACTACTTTCTGTATTCAAGAACAGGTGCTGACCAATATGCAATCAAATAAAAAATACATCCTTATCTTTGCGCTTTTTTTTGCAGCCCAGTTCATTTACGGGTGTAAAAACGGCAATTCAACGGAATCCGTCAATACCAAGACATCAGTTGCCGATCTAATGGCCTCACTGAGCATTCAGCATATTGCAAAGCCCGTCATTGCTCCTGATTTTGAGCTCCCTTCAGTGAACGGCGAAAAAGTGAGTCTCGGCAAATATCAGGGGAAAGTCATTCTTTTGAGTTTCTGGGCCACATGGTGACCCTGGTGCAGGAAGGAGTTGCCTTCCCTTGAAAATTTGCACCAGAATTTTATCGGTAAGGAGTTTGTGGTCCTTGGTATTGATATACAGGAAAACAGGAACCAGGTGTTAAGTCAGGTAAAGAAGTATGGGCTTTCCTATGAAAATCTGCTGGATGAAAATAGTGAAGTAAGTAATCTGTATGGCGTCCGTTCAACACCGGCTAAATTCATCATTGACACCAAAGGAAATCTGGTAGGGGCCGCCCTCGGCTACAGGGAATGGGATGATGAGGGTGTAAAACTGCTTATTAAGAAATTAATGGAGAAAAATTAATAAGTGGATCTGATTCTGCCAGTTTGACGGTCGAAAATGATAACATCAACTATATCGGTTTTATTATGTATTTTTGCCTTAATAAATCTCCCCTTTTTCTTTTCCATCTCAACCTTTAAACCTTTCTTGTTGTAGTAATCGTTCAAGGCCTTCTCGGCATCGTAATCGGTCATTATTTTATTACAGGTACCGTATTTCTCGCATTGAGGGCAAGAATCACCATAAGGGGTAACCGGTTTTTCATGGGGCCCTCCAAAGGTCTCTGAACCTGACAGGGATAAAAAAACCACAATAAATATTGGGAAAATTACAAATCTCATACTTTATTATACGATATCAAAACAAATTGAAGAAAATGTGAATGTTGATTCCGGCTTCAGTACATGATACTGAAAGGTGACAGACAGAAACAAGTTAACTCTGTCCCAATCAAAATACAACAGTAAATTTCGCTCCCATATCGGGTATACTTTCTACTTCGACCGTTCCTCCCATTACTTCGACAAGTTCTTTTACTATAGCAAGTCCCAACCCTTTCCCCGATGATTCCTCGTCTTTATAGAACCGTTCAAAGATTTTTGAAATATTTTCCGGTTCGATCCCTTTCCCTGTATCTTCTACGGAGATGAAAAATCCATCAGCATGATCATGTTTCTTCTTGTCCCAGTTTATTGTGATACCGCCTGAACCTGTATATTTAAAGGAATTTGTGAGCAGATTATTTAATATTATATGGAGTTTGTCCGGATATGTTTTTACAATAATCGAGGGGCCGTCGGTTTCAAGAAAAAGGCCCTTTTCTTCAATAAGTTTTCTCATTCCACCTGCTACTGATCTTGCAAATTCACCGAGATCAACCTCGTCAATATCACCTTTCTTAAAGAAACTGGCCTCTGCCCTTGTAACATCCTCTATTCCTTCTACGAGAGAGATCATCCTGTCAACTTCCGAACTAATATTCTTTATTACTTCATTGGGATCTGATATTACCCCGTCTTCAACAGCCTCAAGATTTCCCTTGATGATCGTCAAAGGTGTTCTTAACTCATGTGCTATATTGGACGTCAAATGTTTTCTTAACAGATTCTCTCTTTTCAGCGCCTCGGCCATATAAGCGAATGTTTCTGTCAGTCTGTCAATTTCGTCCTTATATTTACGATGCATGTCAGGCTTCTCAAATGTGAATTCGCCTCTTGCTATTTTCTCAGCTGCAAACGTTAACCGTCTGACAGGAGTCGAAAGGAATACGGTGAACAGGACAGACAGGAATAAGGCCCCGGCCCCGGCTATCAGAAAGGAAATAACAAGAAACTCTCTCCCTCTCTTCCTGAATATCTCTTCTTTAAGTGGTATGGGGCCGATCCTCTCAAGAGGTCTTAAGTAAAGTTTCCCTATCTCGCTACCTTCAACATAAAGAGGGTACCATATAAAACTGCCTTTTCCTGAAGGCAATCTCAGAAAGGAATGCATTCGGTTCAGCATGTATGAATCCATTGAAAAGACCACATCCGTAGAAGACAATATTCTGCTGCCCGAGTCATCTTCAATGTAACTCTCGAAGCCGAGCATTAAACCCCAGTGAAGGGTCTCATGAAGCGTTTCATGGTTCCAGGTGCCGTTCTTGTAGCTTCCCTCAACAGAGGCCAGGACCCAGTAAATATGATCCTCTTTCGTGCCCTTGACAAAGACCTCGAAATCTTTCATGATGAGTTTTTCGAAAACAATATTTGAAATAAGGGCGAGAAGGATAATAAGTATAAAAGCAAAAAATAATTTAGTCCTCATCAGGCTGACCGATAAATTTGTATCCTATCCCATAGACTGTTTTGATATACAGTGGGTTTTTCGGGTCTTCCTCGATCTTGTGCCGCACATTTTTTATATGTGCATCAATGGTCCTGTCATATCCCTCAAAATCATAACCGAGGATTACATTTACAAGCTGCAATCTTGAAAATATCTGTCCCGGATGCTCTGCGAGGCACTGTAGAAGTTTAAACTCTGTGGGTGTAAGAACAACCGGTGAACCGTTTTTCCTTGCTTCAAAACGGAAAGGGTCCATAACAAGATCGCCTTTGTTGAAACTTATAGTTTCATTCGATCCCTTGAGCCTCCGCAATAAAGCCTTGACCCTTGCAACGAGTTCCCTCGGACTAAAGGGTTTCACCACATAATCATCAGCTCCTATCCCAAGCCCTTTTATCCTTTCTTCTTCTCCGCTTTTAGCAGTCAACATAATGATAGGGATGTCGGAGTCTTTGCGGATCGTCTGGCATATATCCTCTCCATCCATATCCGGAAGCATGAGGTCGAGTATTATAAGATCAAATCCGGCTTTGATCGTTGATATGGCCTTTTGGCCTGTTTGTGCAACTGTTACCAGAAACCCCTCTTTTTCGAGATAGCCCTTTACGATCTCTGATATTTTCTTTTCATCCTCAACTACCAGAATTCTGCCTTTGTTCATGGTAAAATGATAACACAAAACGGGTATTGGCTGACAGCTGTCAGCTTTTTTGATATTGCCAACAAAAAATCAAAAATGTTAGGCTTTCATACAATGAGGATTAGAGAAAACCTCAAAGCAGTTAAGGAAATAATTAACAATTCGTCTTTGAAGACAGGCAGAAATCCTCAGGACATCAAACTCGTTGCTGTTACAAAGACGGTGGGCTTGCCGGAAATCATTGAAGCAGTAAAAGCCGGCGTTTTTATTTTGGGAGAGAACAGGGTGCAGGAAGCTAAAGAGAAAATTTCAAATTTCAAATTTCAAGTTTTAAATTCAAAGGTCGAATGGCATTTAATTGGAAGTCTCCAGAAAAATAAGACCAGGACTGCAGTCAGGTTATTTGATTTAATTCATTCTGTTGATTCAATATCATTAGCAGAGGAAATAAACAAACAGGCGCAGAATACAGGTAAAAAACAGCGTGTTCTAATACAGGTAAAACTTTCAGGTGAAGCAGCAAAGCATGGAGTTCTGGAAAAGGATTTGACGGCACTACTTGCAGAAGTTACTAAAATGAAAAATATCAAACTCGAAGGGCTGATGACCATCCCGCCGTATTTTGAAAACCCTGAAATGTCCAGACCCTATTTTATGAGATTGCGGGAAATCAGGGATAAGTTGTCGTCAGCAGCGTACAACTTGCCTGAACTGTCAATGGGCATGTCGAATGATTTTGAAGTTGCTATCGAGGAAGGCGCAACTATGGTAAGGATCGGGACTGCGATATTCGGGGAGAGAAAACAGTGAAGATCGGTTTTATCGGCGGCGGTAACATGGCGGAAGCATTGATTAAAGGAGCGGTCAGCGGTCAGCAGTCAGCAGTCAGTAAACAGATATTTGTAGCTGAACCGCGGGAAGAAAGAAGAAAATACTTAGAAAAATCATATGCCATAAAAACAACAGCTTCAAATAAGGAGGTCGCTTCATCTTGCAATCTTATAATCCTCGCCGTGAAGCCGCAGAATATGGAGGCTGTGCTTGATGAAATCAGTCCGGATATTACTGAAGAAAAGACAGTTGTCTCCATTGCTGCAGGTATAACACTTTCAGTTCTTCAATCTAGACTGAAGACGAAAAAGCTGATCCGTGTCATGCCGAACACCCCTGCCCTTGTTCAGGAAGGGATGAGCGTTATGTCTTTGTGTGAATGTTTTTCAGACAGAGATATATCGGTTGTGAGGGAGATCTTTATGTCAGTCGGCAAGGTCACTACATTGCCTGAAAAATATATGGATGCGGTGACGGCCCTTTCGGGAAGCGGACCAGCATTCATTGCTCTTTTCATTGAGGAAATGATCAGGGCCGGAATCAAACTGGGTTTGAGTGAGGATGATGCGTTCACTCTTGCGGTGCAGACAACTATCGGTACAGCAAAGTTACTGGAGACCGGAATGACACCTTCAAAACTTAGAGAAATGGTCACATCGCCCGGAGGCACTACTGCAGCAGGATTGAATGTATTTAAAGATAACGGGCTGACAGATATTGTATCTGCTGCACTAACAGCAGCAAAAAACAGGGCAGAGGAATTAGGGAGGAAAGAATAATGTTTGTCTTTGGAGACCTGATTGTATCAGTTGCAAAAATCCTCGATATACTGCTTGGTATGTACAAATGGATTATTATCATATCTGCGCTTATTAGCTGGGTCAATCCCGATCCATATAATCCTGTAGTGCGGTTCCTCTATCAGGTTACAGACCCAGTGCTCAGGCCGATCAGGCGTCTCATTGGTTACAGGCTGGGACCTATTGATATTTCACCTCTTATAGTGATAATTGCTATTATATTCGTGCAATCATTTTTAATAAAGACTTTAATGAAAATCGGTCTTCAATTTGGAGGAGGATAAATGAGAATAACACCGCTTGATATTCAGCAAAAGCAGTTTTCAACAAGGTTCAGAGGTTTTGATATGGAAGAAGTGGATTCCTTTCTTGAACTCATAAGGGAGGAAATGGAAGAGCTTCTGAGAGAAAATGCAAATTTAAGGGAAGAGTCAAGGAGATACGAGAAGCAGCTGAAGGAATACAAAAATATTGAGACCACGCTGAAAGACACCCTTATCAGTACACAGCAGATGGTAGAAGAATATAGAAACAATGCAAAAAAAGAAGCAGATCTTATATCGAAAGAAGCCGAATTGAAGGCAGAAGAGATGTTGAGGATAGCGCAGGATAAGGTTGTAAAAATCCATGAAGATATTACCGACCTGAAAGGGGTCAGAAGGCATTTCAAGGAGGAATTGAAAAGACTGATAGAAAGCCATCTCGGAATGATGGAATTCGACAAGGAACGCGAGGCTGAAACACCAAATGAAATATAAGACACTGAAAGGCCTGCAGGATATCCTGCCTCCGGAGATTTCCATCTGGCAGCACATTGAAGAAAAAGCAAGAGATATCTTCAGCGCCTACGGTTATCAGGAGATCAGGCTTCCAATCCTTGAATCTACCGACATTTTCGTCAGGAGCATCGGTGAAACTTCCGATATTGTGGAAAAAGAAATGTACACATTTCAGGATAAAGGCGGCCGCAGTGTAACTTTAAGGCCTGAAGGCACGGCGTCTTTTGTAAGGGCATATGTTGAACACCATCTTTACAATAATCCTGCGCCTCAAAAGTATTATTATATGGGCCCTATGTTCCGATACGAAAGACCGCAGGCATACAGGTACAGACAATTCTATCAAATAGGTGCGGAGGCTATGGGTGTTGAAGACCCGAAACTCGATGCGGAGATAATCTCGATGCTTACAAAGATTTTAAGCGGCATCGGACTTGCGGGACTTAATTTT
>JAGVGM010000203.1 GCA_020057065.1 Thermodesulfovibrionia bacterium | reverse complement strand
TCCTTTTTTGTTGGATTTTTGTAACAATAAATTTTAACAGATGGAGAGCTAATTTACCTTATTAAATTCCTTTCATTTTATGACTTTTGCAAGTGGCTCCAATTAATAATGAGTAATGCGTAATTAAGGAAGATTTATTTTTTTAGTTATTTATTTTCATTAATTGTTCATTGTTCATTACTCATTATTAATTAGTATCTTTGGACTCCTTAATTGCTAATTGTTCATTGCTCATTATTAATTGTTTATCCTGGACTCCTTAATTGCTCATTGCTCATTATTAATTAGTAGTTATAGGGTTTACTTTATCAAATACATATTGTTAAAGTTTTATCATGCAAAAATTTCCAATAACTCCTGCAGGTCTTCAGAAACTGAAAGACGAGCTTAACAGGCTCATTAAAGTTGAACGACCCGACAATATAAAGGCGATCTCTGAGGCGCGGGCGCATGGTGATCTGTCTGAAAATGCTGAGTATCATGCCGCAAAAGAAAAACAGTCTTTCCTCGGGGGAAGGATACAGGAACTTCAATCAAAGATCGCCCTTGCAGAGGTGATAGATCCTTCCAAAATATCACTAAACAAAGTGGCATTCGGAGCAAAGGTCAAGGTACTTGATATTGAAACGGACGTAGAGTATGAGTTCATCCTTTTAGGGCCTGATGAAACAAATATCAAGGAGCATAAAATATCCATAAGTTCACCGGTAGGAAGGGCGCTGATCGGCAAAGAAGTGGGCGAGATTGCGGTCGTAAAAGCGCCTGCAAGAACCATTGAGTACGAAATATTAGAGATAAGCTTTGAATAGACTGTTTAAGGCATCCGTAATAGAAAACAGGGAAATCAAAAAAGATCACTACCTTTTAACACTTCATCCTTCAGAAAAAATCAGACAGCCTGAACCGGGCAATTTTTTTATGCTGTCCGTAGACAGCGGCCTTGATCCCCTTCTTAAACGTCCTTTCAGCATCCATCGACGGATCGGAAGCGATTTCCAGGTCCTTTATCGAGTTGTCGGCAGAGGAACAGGTCTTTTAAGCAGAAGGAAACCCGGAGATCTTCTGGATGTTACAGGCCCTCTCGGTAATAAATTCCCTGTTACAAAAACACAGGATAAAATATTTCTGATAGCCGGGGGAGTCGGAATAGCGCCGATTTTTTCCCTTGCAGAAAAATTGAAAAAGAATAAACCTCTTCTTTTTTACGGTGCAATGACAAAAGAAGAATTACTCTGTATTGATGAATTGAAATCACTTGGGATTGAACCTGTTATTTCTACCGATGACGGTTCATCAGGCAAGAAAGGTAACATTGTGAATGTGTTAAGAAATTTTTTGGCTTCTGACTCAGTAGGGGCGATTCATGAATCGCCCCTACATTTAACTCGTTACAGTCTTTATGCCTGCGGGCCCAAACCCATGCTGATAGCCTTATCACAGCTTGCAGTAAAATATGATTTTAAAGGGTATATGGCGCTTGAACAGAACATGGCATGCGGCCTGGGCACATGCCTTGGCTGCGTAGTAAATACAAAAAAGGGATATAAACGGGTCTGCAAGGAAGGACCGGTGTTTAAAATAGAGGAAATTGTATGGGAGGATGACTCAGTACCAAAAAAGAGTTGAAGAAGTTTAATTGGTTTGATTGGTTTGATTGGTTAACTAATACAACCAATTCAACCATTGCAACTAATACAACTACTGGAAAAAATATGCCTAAAAAGAAATCATTCGACCTGTCAGTCAATTTAGGAAAACTGAAGCTCAAAAACCCGGTACTGACCGCATCGGGCACTTTCGGCTATGGCAAGGAATATTCCGAATTTGTTGACTTAAACAGGCTTGGCGCGATCGTTGTAAAAGGCATTTCATTGAAGCCGATGAAAGGCAACCCTATGCCGAGAATATGTGAAACCCCCTGCGGCATGCTGAATGCTATCGGTCTGCAGAATCCCGGCTTGAAAGATTTTATCAGAAAACAGCTTCCGTATCTTAAAAAATTCAGGACCCGAATAATAGTCAATATCCTCGGTAATTCCATTGATGAATATATTGAACTTGCAGAAAATCTTGAAGCGCAAGGCATAGATGCTGTAGAGCTGAATGTTTCATGCCCGAACGTAAAAAAGGGCGGTATAGTCTTTGGGACCGATCCAAAGATCTTCAGGGAATTAATAGAAAGCGTCAGGCAGAGAACCAGCCTGCCTCTTATTACCAAACTTTCCCCGAATGTTTCGGATATAAAATTGTTCGCAAAGATCGCCGAAGATGCGGGCAGTGATGTTATATCTCTCATCAATACGATCACCGGAATGAGCATCGATATAAAAACCGGAAAACCGAGGCTTGCGAATATCACCGGGGGACTATCGGGGCCCGCTATCAAACCCGTCGCCGTAAGAATGGTCTGGGAATGTTATAAAACCGTACGTATTCCAATTATCGGTATGGGTGGCATAATATCTGCCGAAGATGCCGTTGAGTTCTTACTTGCAGGCGCAAGCGCCGTAGCCGTCGGGACTGGAAACTTTATTAATCCAAAGGCTACAATGGACATACTTGAAGGGATAAAGACTTATATGTCAGCTAAAGGCATAAGATCATTAAGAGAGCTGACAGGAGCGGTTAAATGTTAGAAAGACCTATTATTACTTTAACGACAGACTATGGGCTGAAAGACTCTTTTGCCGGCATGATGAAGGGAGTGATCCTCGGAATTAATCCGCAGGCAAAGACAATAGATATCACCCATAAAATCGAGCGGCATAACATTTACGAAGCATCTCAGGTGCTCGGGATGAGCTATAAATATTTTCCGACGACCACCATACATATAGCTGTCGTTGACCCTGAAGTCGGAGGGATCAGGAGGCCCATTCTCGTTATAACTGAAAATCATTATTTTATAGGTCCGGACAACGGGATCTTCAGCCTGGTCTTCGAAAAAGAGAATAACAACTTTTTTAAGGTACTTCACTTAAACGCATCAGACTATTTTCTGCCTGTCACCGGGAATACTTTACACGGGCGTGACATATTTGCACCGGTCGCCGCCTGGCTTTCCAAAGGCATGGATTCAAGTAAATTCGGTGAGCAGATCTTTGACTATATAAAAATCACTTTACCAAAACCTTCACTGTCAGGCGACAATATCATTCATGGCGTAGTAATGTCTTTTGATCATTTCGGCAATGCCATCACAAACATCACATCAGAGACCCTGACCCGTTTAGTCCCGGTCGATGCAAAGCATAAGTTTAAAATAAAATATAAGGACCAAATTGTGCCCTTTGTAAATTATTACGCTGAGGTGAAAGACCAGTCTTTATCCGCAACCATCAACGGCTTCGATCATCTTGAACTCTTCGTTAATAAGAAGGACGCCGTGCAACTGTTCAATATCAAAGTCGGCGACCCCTTAAGCATAATGGTCGAAAATTGAGATGAAGATATTATTAATAGGCAATTTCACCCCTCCTTACGAAGAAGAAAACCTTTACAATCTGTCGTTGCTGGAGAAGTTAGAGGCGGAAGGCCATAAATGCAGCATTATCAATACGTCTTCAAATCCCTCGAAAGACAAACGATTTGTTGACACAAAAAGCTATTTTGACTTTGCATTCAAACTGCTCCGCATGTGCCGGGGAAAAGACGTAATTCATTTTTTAACAAAAGGTTACCTGCGTCTGGGCCTGTTAAAACTCATGACCTCGATACTCGTCGGCAAGCTGTTCCGTGCAAAATCATTTATCACCATTCATTCGGAGCTCTTCTCAATACAGGGGCAAATGCGAAGCCCGGTCGGCGGGAGGCAGACGCTGTTTACCGCATTTACCTTTGCCGACAGGATCATTTGCTCCGACAAAGACACCTACAACGTGGCTTACATGTACATGCGCAAGACCAATTTCGAATTGATCCCTTCTTTTGTTCATATACCTGATCACGTCAGGACGCAGGAATCTCCCGCTTTAAAAAAACTCGGGAGCAAGAGGAAGATAATTATTTTTTCGAACGTAAAATTTCCTTCTTTCCTTTTTGAGATACTGAAGGTGATGGTCTCCAACTATCCCCTTCCCTCTGATGTGGGGCTGGTAATCTCCCTGTCCGAAAAACCTTCCGTAAAACTGCAGCACGTAATTGAAGAGGCGGGAAAGGAATTCAGAGACAACTTTGTCTTCATAGAGTCCAACGACCTGCAAACTACAATGTCGGCATTTTCAAGAGCCGACATTATTATCAGACCTTTAAGCTGCGACGGCATGACCTTTTTCGAAGATTTCAGCATATCAGTCAAGAAAACATTGCATTCAGGCGATTACATATATTTTCCAAGCGGTCTTCTATTTGTCAAAGAAGGAGAGACTGCTGAAATGTGCGTATGCATCATCAACACGATATTATGCGTTGAATCCGGTTCCGTTCCTGATATGAAGATAGAGGATTCTTACACGAGGATAAAAAGCCTTTACGAAAAGTAGGGGCGTTTAAAGAGCGATCAGCTGTCAGCCATCAGCATTCAGCTTCTGAGAGAATGATGTCAGCATTCGCTTGCTTTCAATTACCTCGTCAGTAAATTCTTCTTGTAGTTTTTAATATTTCTAACGACCTTTATATTACTTCTCAATTTCTATCATCCCTGAAATTTCTTTTAATATCTGAGCGAATGCAGGTTTTGTGGCAGGCAATAATTCTCCTGGTGTGTGTTTATGTGCAGGATAAGTAGATAACTTTTTTGCATATCTCAACTGATTCAAGTTCTTTAAGTTCAGCTTCAATGTGTCTTGAAATTTCTATCTCGCCTTCAAGTTCGATAAGCTGCATGTCATTGGCTTCTGTATGTTCAACCTCGCCGTTCATGAGTTTATCAATATCAACACCAAAATTATCTGCCAGTTTGTTAATCTTTTCTCTGGTTATTCTGAGAGTTTCCACGAGAATACGCTTTTCTCTGTCCAGTGCATTCTTTAAAAGGGGAATAATCATATCAGGCGAATTACTTTTCAAAGATATAGTATGCATAACCAATACCTCCTTTTCCTGAAGTATTTTACCATATAAAACTTTTATTTGACCTTAAAATTTGATTTCTATTACAGGGAATTACCTCTTACTGTAAAGCTTATCGAGCGGGCTTTTGGGAATATCTGACATCTCTCTCATTACATGCGTGCATATCATAGGAAGCTGGAGTGTGAAAAAAAGCTATTCACGCGAACAAATTCGCTGCGTTGTGTATTATACAATCGGACTTTGCAGGAATTATTTAAGACTAATAGGAGTAGTATGCTCAGATTTCAGGCGCCTCCGGATGAAATATTCATGGCAATTCTTGAAGAGGGTATTATGCTGATGATCGACCAGATCAGATCAATAAAGTCCTTTAGCCGGAATAAAGAGGATGAGAAGGAACATTGTAAAAGTCTGCTGCCGTTTGCGTGTAATGTATTTAACTCTGAAACTGCATTAAGAACCCTCAAAAGCATGTTGACTTATCATAAAAAACCGGGATTATTTGTTCTTAATGATTATCACTACCTTTTGCTGTATGACACACTGCAATACTACTGTGATGTTCACAATGATATGGTGAAAAATACGCTGGACCGAAATGAAAAGAAAAAAGCATCTTTAGTAGGAACCTTTTATATTGAAGAAATCTTTTTTGACGATCTGATTGACATTTATTTTTATGACACTGATTTTCTGTTGAATGCGGATACTGTTGTTAACCTCGGGGTTGATAACAGGAAAGCGCTGGGCCTTAATGATGAGACATTTGGAATATCACAGGGATTATCGCCTCATCCTGAAGAGTTGAAAATCAAGACACATAATTTCAATCCAGAGGACTCTTCACCCCTTTGACCTTATTCACTACATGGGTATAAATCATGGTAGTTTCAACATGCTTATGACCCAGAAGCTCCTGTATGGT
>JAGVGM010000074.1 GCA_020057065.1 Thermodesulfovibrionia bacterium | reverse complement strand
TCCAGCATCAACTTTTCCAGCATCAACTTTTCCAGCATCAACTTTTCCAGCATCAACTTTTCCAGCATCAACTTTTCCAGCATCAACTTTTTTCTCAATTTCTTTTGCTTGAGGCGCGGGATTACTTCCGCGTTTAATTTCTACTGTCGAAGCATTATTAAAATCCTGTGTTTTAACCATGTCTTCAATCATTTTATCTTCCTTAATTTTCAAGGGCGGGGCAGGTTTTACCCCACCCTTGAATTTTTACTCTTTTATATACTTTTACCTCAATAGTTGCAGAGCATACTGCGGGAGCGTATTTGCCTGTGCAAGGACGGCAATGCCTGCCTGTAATATGATCTGGTTCTTTGTAAGGTTTGCCGTTTCTACAGCAAAATCAGCATCTACAATTCTTGAATTCGCAGCGGCGAGGTTCTCAGACGCGGTTCCAAGGTTTGCGATGGTGCTGCCGAGTCTGTTCTGAACACCGCCCAGATTACCTCTTCTGGTAGAAACAAGCGATATTGCGCTGTCTACGATTGTCAGCATGGACTGCGCATTGGCAGCCGTATCGATACTTGATACGTTAGTTGTAGTAAGTCCTATCGATGATGCATCAATGTCATAGAAAGTGGTGCCGCTGACTGCTATCCTGTCATTGGCTGTATTATTGATGCCGACCTGTAAGGACACACCGTTAGTGCTTAAAGTTCCATCCAACAGGCTAAGGCCGTTGAATTCGGTTGTGTCTGAAATCCTCGTGATTTCACTCTTCAGATCCGAAAACTCGTTGTTTAGAGCGGTTCTGTCACTGGTTGCTAACGTACCAGTAGCAGCCTGTTGGGCGAGTTCTCTCATCCTTGTGAGGATGTTGTGGATTTCATTCATTCCGCCTTCAGCAGTCTGCACAACGGAAATGCCGTCCTGCGCATTTCTGACAGCCTGATTAAGGCTTCGGACCTGTGCAGTCAATTTTGCGGAAATTGCCAGACCTGCTGCATCATCTTTTGCTGAATTGACTCTTAAACCTGATGATAGTCTTTGTACGGATGTTCCGAGGCCGGTCTGGACTTTATTGATGTTCCTCTGTGTATTGAGAGCAAATAAATTTGTGTTGACTGTTAAAGCCATTTTACTCCTCCTTGATTTTCAGTCATCAGTCTTTTATGACTCACGACTGCTTGGTTTCCTTACCAAATTTGTGCAAGCTAACGCTTGCTGTTAATGCTTCTATAAGATCAGGTCCTTTTGTTTTGAATCTGCTTTCTTCACCTCCTTCTTGACCTTCATCTTCTATCCTCTGAATATCTTATCGGATGTTTTTCGAAAAACTTTAGCCCCAACTGTAAAATATTTTTCCAGTTAAGAAAATTGGCTCTTTCAGGAAGAATGTGGGAGATTATATTAGGTACTTAAAGTCAGATTAAAAACCCCTGATCGTGGTCAAAGGCAGTCTTGGGGAATGAAAAATAAATATGAAAGAATATTTTGCTCTTTCTCAAACCGGGTGGGTAACTATTCTATAATTGTAATCCTGAGCTTGTCGAAGGGTGACAATAAATTTTAGAGAAATACCATCGTAAGATTTATCGAAGGAAATACTGTTCTCAACAACATCCCACCCCGCTAACTTAAATATTTTCTCAAGTTGATTTCCAAATGGGGAAAGATCGGGTGAATTTTCTGTAATGATTTTGACTTTTATGCCTCTATGTCGATCAATTTTTGATGAAATGTACGAAATTTGATCGTCACTTGCGGTGGGATTATGCAACACAAAGATCATTTCTTATTTCTTCTGGAAATATTTCACGCTGCGTATGTTTTTAAAATCAGAGTCCTGAGTCCAGATAATGGCTTTAAATGCCTGCGCCGTTGCGAGAATAATACTGTCTGCCATTGGAAGATTATGCTCCAAGCTCAGCTTTGAAGCCGCAATTGCCAATGGTGTGTTCAGGTCCACAACCGTACCTTTTTGCATGGCAACAACCGCCTGCAGCGCTTCATTCTCGCCGGACTCCCGGAGGATGACCTTGAAGACCTCGTATATCGTTACTGTTGGAACAACAAGCAAAGCCGAATTGCTTAGCGGGGCCAGGAAATGCTTGGCATTAGGCTCATCTGCGAAGTATGCAAGCCAGCCGGAAGAATCTACGATATTCATACCCTGTCTTTCTCCCGTTTGAATTCAGTATTGATGCCCTTTAGGAATCCGCGGAGTTCCTTGATATCGCGTTCCGGTATAAGTTCAATGCGCCCGGCATATTCGACAATCTGCATTTTTTGGCCCGGACGAAGATTCAATGCTTCCCGTACTGCTTTTGGTATAACGATCTGATATTTTGGTGATACTGTTACTGATTGCATGCCAATACCTCCATCGATATGTTTTGTATTACGATATCATCATCGATATGGTTTTGTCAAAACGCAGTAGGCGGCGGTTGGGAGTTACGAGTTTAATGTCAGTATGCCGTGAGATTGATAGAATTAACCGATGCGGGACATGAAAAACGTTAAAGAGCCGAAAGACAATTATCAAATCTTAATCACTGCTCAACAGAAAAATCGTCCTGTGTCCCGCATTCGGTTCAATGACTGGTTGTGCATTTTTTTATTTTCCAGCCAATGCTATCTTGGGTATCGGTTGATTTTCTGCAAATATTTTCAGTTGATTTCTGTATGTTTTTATTCTTTGATTTGCCAACGTGACATAAGAAGGTTCTACATCATATCCGATATAATGCCGATCGTCTTTCAATGCAGATAGACAAGCAGTACCGCTACCACAGAATGGGTCTAAAACAACATCCTCTTTGAAAGTATACAGTTGAATTAATCTATGCGGTAATTCTTCTGGGAATGGGGCGGGATGCCCGATACTACGGGCTGAAACTGCTGGAAAAGTCCAAACGCTTTTTGTCCACTCAAGAAAATCTTCTTTGGTAATAGTATTTTTTTGTGTCCCCGCTTTCTCGAAAAAGATTCCTTATTGTAGTTCGTTGGGCTTTTAATTTTAAGCATTTATCTCTGATTCCACTTCATCGCAATCTTCCCATCCTTCTAAATTGCTTAATATCTCAGCCTCGTCAATCGGAAGATTTTTTGCTTTTTCATATGCTAAGCGTTCATCGTCTGCATTGATTTCATAAGTACAGAAACCAGAAAAATATCTTCTTACAAAAAATTTCATGCTTCTCCTTTCAAATGGTAAAAGGTTAGCATTTGTGCCGTACCGACCGCATTGATCCAAATTAATCTCAATAATTAGTGGGCGACATGGCAAGTTGTACCTTATGTCAATCCAACAACCCCTTCGCTGAAAATGCTGTTGTTAAACGACGTCACTCTCTGCTTATAAACTAACAACTTCTACTTCCAATTTTTCTTTAACCGTATGTGCGGATTCAAGAAGACTGTCTATCCCATCAAGTACTTTTGCGTGAAAATATCTCTCACCGCATTCAGAGCAAACTTCAGCCTCAACATTCTCAACTATATACAACCTCCGATGAAGCCAATGCTGTCTTTTGACTTTCTTT
>JAGVGM010000168.1 GCA_020057065.1 Thermodesulfovibrionia bacterium | reverse complement strand
TGAAGACGGCCAGCCAGATGAAATACTGTGGGGGGCTACCTACAAGATTATAATGTCCTTCTTAAAGGCCGTTTTCGATTTTACCCCGCCTGATACGAAATTACGTCCCATTATTCAAGGGGAACTGTATCCAACCGTTTCTTAATAAACTGAATAGCGTTTGACACGATGGCTTATGTTGGGTATTGTAGTTATATCGATCCACGTTAAATGGAGATGTGTATATGCGAACGATACAAATGACTTTGGATGACGAGTTGATTCAATCGGTCAGGTGGTCAAAGAACACAAAACTATCAGATCTGCTTTAACCTGTGATGCTTTGCGAGATGCAATCAATTCTCTCAACGTTCGTCTCCTGGAAGAAAAACACCGTAGGGGCTATAAGTTACACCCTGTGAATAGCTCGGAATTCAGTGTTTAGGAAAAGGAGCAAAATTGGGGTGGATGAATGAAGAAGGGGGAAATCAGGTGGTATAAATTTGCTTTTGGCGAAACCGGTATTTTGACAAACCAAAAGTGTTTTATCATACCCGTAGACAATCTCTATCTTTTGACTGTTCTGAATTTCAAGATAGCCACTCTATGGTTCCGCTCAACACTCCTACTACTCTGCGGCAGTTTTTTTCGGTGGAAGCATCAATACATGGGTTCTATCCCCATTTTTCCCGTTACCTACGCTCAGAAAACCCCTATAATAGAACGCACCCGTGTCATCTTCGCCGATCCAGAGAGCCCATACGTCCCTCGACTAGAAGCTGAGATCTATAATTTCTGAATCTGTATTCCCTCCAAAGATTGATGTAGAAGTGGGGTCTTGGAGCTAACGGAAGAAACCCATAGAGCAAACCAGATAAGGAACAGATAAGAGAATAACTAAAATTGATCAAATGGAAAAATATATCGACTTAAATAGATCATTTGCACAGATACCAAAGGATCGCGAATTCAACGAAGAAGAGCAGGAACTAGCTTTTTCTTTCGGGTTTTCGGGATTGTCTGAAAAACAGAAATGGAATCAATTACTCCAGCTTCGCCGAGTTGTCATTCTTGCCGAAGCTGGTGCTGGAAAAACCGAGGAAATTCGTGCAGCAACAGAGCACCTCCGGAGTGAAGGTAAAAAAGCATTTTTCTTGCGCTTGGAACACCTATATTTCAATTTTAATACCTCGTTCGAGATTGGGACTGAAGTCGAATTTACACAATGGCTTTCGTTAGACGAGCCGGCTTGGTTTTTTTTGGATTCAGTAGATGAGGCCAGACTAGGTAACCCAAAAAATTTTGAGGTCGCTATTCGGAATTTTGGAGCCAGGCTTTGCGATAGTAAGGAACGAGCCCATATTTTTATTACTAGCCGCCTGAGTGAATGGCGCCCCCAATCGGATTTTTCTTTTGTTAAAGAACAATTGTCCTTTATTGAGCTGGCGTCAGTCCCTGAGGAGGAAAGTAAAGATACTTCAGTCGATTTTGACAAGACGTCCTCTGGTAAAAATAAATCAACCACAAAAGACGATAACTCGCCTATTGACCCCTCGGTTTTTTCACTACTACCACTGGATAAAGACCAAATAAGAACGTTTTCGCAGGCTTATGGGGTTCAGCAAGTGGATGCTTTCCTTGATGCTATAGAGAAAGCGGAGGCTGATATTTTCTCCAGGCGCCCCTTGGATTTAGTTGACCTGATAAATTATTGGAAAGAGCACGGAAAGATCGCCAACCGAGCTAAGCTTATAGAATTCAGTATAACCTCAAAACTCAGGGAGTCCGATCCAGACCGTGACGCTGCCTTTCCTCTGACAATTGAGGACGCGAGGCTGGGTGCGGAAATGATTGCTGCGGCTGTAACTTTTCAAAAAAAAGGCCGAATTCTTGTTCCGGAACAAAATCCAGACCCGGCTATAAAAACCGGGTCAATCGACGTCTCCTGCGTTTTGACTAATTGGAATTCTATTGGTATTCGAGCGCTTTTACAGCGCTCAATTTTTGATAACGCTATTTATGGAACGGTGAGATTTCATCATCGCAGTGTGAGGGAATTTCTAACTGCTAAATGGCTACAAAGGCTTTTGATACAGCAGAAGTCGCGGCGCGCAGTTGAGAGCCTATTTTTTAAGACTCTTTATGGCCAGAAGTTCTTGGTGCCTTCGATGCGTCCGATTCTTGCTTGGCTAGTCTTGTTCGATGATCGTATTCGCGAGAAAACAGCAGAAATTGCGCCCGAAGTTTTTATTCAAGGAGGAGATCCATCAGCACTACCCTGCGAAATTCGAAAAAGAATGCTAAAACGATTTTGTGAGGTTTATGCGGATCAACCATATACTGATCTATCATTTGACCTGTCTGAAGTTAGAAGATTTGCTCATACTGACCTTGATGATACGATTAATGGTTTATTGGATATCTATTCTGGGCATGAGGAAATTCGCCAATTGCTCTTGAGAATTGTGTGGCAGGGCGAGCTTAATGGCTGTTCAGAAAAAGCTTTGGCGTTTGCCTTGGACAGTACGATCGACGTTTATACACGGGTATGCGGGATTCGAGCGGTAGCAGTAGCGGGGTCGAATGCGCATCAAGAAATGCTTGTAAAGACTTTGCTCGCCGATCGCGCAATACAGGATGAAAAGATTATAGGAGAACTGATAGATAAGTTTGCGATAACCATGCTCACGATCAAGGACGTCATATCCCTTGTTAAACGTTTAGAAAGGTCCGCGATGCGCATACATCCATGGATAGATCGAACGCTAAAAGAAGCTTGTCTAAACAAATGTTCAGATAATGATATTATTGAATGGATCAGGGAACTTTTGCCGCTGGTTAAACAACCACCTGGAATTGAAAGATATTATTACGAAATTTCTCAAAGATATGGCTGGCTTCTGCCTCTTTCAACTCTTCTCGCAGAGCGATTGGTAACAGCTAAACACCCCGACGCTTTTGACTGTAATATTCTTGAAGTTATTTCGATTTCGCAGGCTGAACGTCGTTACGGTAATTTTAACTGGGAAGATCATTCTCTCATAGAACTTGTTCCAAAATGGGCGGATTTGAACCGGGCACTTTTCTGGTTTAATGTCACTGCAACGCGCAATGCCTTGGAAAGAAAGAAAGGAGAGCGTATAACCGATTGGTGGCATGTTGGATTTTTAGATCATTTCTGGCGGTTTACAGGGGATGACTACGAAACTCTCATAGAGGATATTAATCTTAAATCGTTTATGGATGACCGCTTGGTGGCTCTATCATTGGCCTTTCAGCTTTACAAGGATGGTGGCCGGGGCCGGACACGCCTTAATAAACTGAAAAGGGCGGTGCAGGGTATCACTGAACTTGAAAAAGCTCTTTTTCAATATTTGCATCCACCCAAAATGTCTGAACAGACAAGGCGTTACCTACGACAAGAGGCTGAATTTAAACGACAACAGAAAAAAAGAGAAAAGGAAAAGGCTCAAAATAGACAGGAATGGTATGACTATTTGCAGGCTAATACTCAGGTGCTACGTGATACAAGTATTGCGACAGAAGGAAAAATTTGGAATGCCACAAGCTATCTTTTGAATGAACTTATAAATAAACATAAAGATAGCAACAGGTGGGCGGTGGCTAATTGGATAGACCTCGTCTCTGAATTTGGAAGAGAGGTGGCTGAGGCTTACCGTGATGGCTGTATAGACTATTGGCGCAAATACCAGCCGAAAATAAGGTCGGAAGATATAGTGGATCCGCATAGCACTCCTCATGCAGCTATTGTGGGACTTAGCGGACTTAAGATGGAATCTGGCCATAAATCCGATTGGCCGAAGCATTTAACTGAAGAAGAGGCTGATTTGGCCTGTAAATACGCTTTTCACGAGATGAATGGTTTTCCTGATTGGCTTCAAAGCTTGCATTCTGTCTTTCCCTGTATTGTCGAAGAACGAATTTTAGGCGAAATTGAGTGGGAATTTTCCCAGTATAACGGTGAAGAGAGATGTCATTATGTACTTGATGATGTGCATTGGCAATTGGATTGGATTAAGCCAATAATATCAGATCGAATATTATCTTTTCTTGCTCGTTATGAGCCCAAATACGATAGTACCGTACAACAGGCGCTTGGGATTGTTTTGAGTTGTTCTGATTGTAATAGAAGGGGGTTCATTGATATTGCTAAAAGAAAAATAAAAGAAATCCCCACTGGCAACCGGAGAGCACTTTGGCTGGCTGGATGGATGTGTGTCGAAGCTGAGGGTGCTCTTCAAACCTTAAAAAGTATTCTCAGCGAAGTTACAGATTCCGCTCAAGCAACTGAATTTTCAATGAGGTTTATTGTCTCGCTTATTGGGGAAAGGAGGGAGCGCGCCGTTACTGAATACCAGGATTTTATGAAACCAGAGATCCTGCTTCCACTAATAAAGCTAATGTATGGTCATATACGTAGCGAAGAGGATATCGATCGAATAGGGGGCGGCGCTTACACCCCAATACTTAGAGACCACGCCCAGGATGGTCGCCGGCGGCTTTTTGAACTATTACTAAATATTCCAGGTAAAGTAACCTATCTTGCTCTTATCGATCTTGCCAAGCATCATCCCAATGAAAAAATGCGGGCACTATGCCTTATCCATGCAAAGCGCAGGGCTGAAGCGGACACTGAGGTCGAACCATGGGACACTAGAGATATCGCTCGCTTCGCTGAAGAAGCTGAAAAAGTTCCCCAAAATCACAGAGAACTTTATGAACTGGCAATTTCCCGATTGCTTGACCTGAAAGCTGATTTGGAAGAAGGGGATGAAAGTCTTGCTGAAATGCTTATGCACCACAGGATGGAAAGGTTGCATCGGATTTACATCGGTGGCTGGTTGCGAGATCGAAGCAATGGGAAATATAATGTTTCTCAAGAAGAGGAACTTGCAGATCGGAAAGAACCGGACATCCGCCTTCACGGATTAGGTTTTGATGGGCCTGTGCCGATTGAATTGAAAATCGCTGACAATTGCCCTGGACCTGAACTATTTGAAAGACTGAATAATCAGTTATGTGGACAATACCTTAGAGATATCCGCTCTAATAATGGAATTTTTATGATAGTTTACCGGGGAGAAAAAACGAAGTGGGAACTTCCAGTATCCGACAAGAAAGTGAATTTCATCACCCTGATTCAATTTCTAAAAGAAGAAGCCAGAAAAATTGTTGCTATAGATAGTAAGATAGAAGCTATCGAAATAATTGACATAGACCTCGCTCATAGAAACAGAAAAAAATAGCTTACGAATTTTGGGTTTATTGTGAACCGGAATCGGACCGAGCTAACCCTCTGGAAACAATATGAAAGCACTTTAAATCGGGCTTGATTTTGGCCTTAACAGCTTGTTTTAAGGATTTTTTAAAGAGAGAAATTAGATTATGAAACCACTGCTGGCGTTCAGGTAATGGTTTTCATTGATCGTGTTGAGGTATGGAATTCAGGATCATTACCCTCAAAACTTAAGTTATCAGATATTAAAAGGCCGCATGCTTCATATCCTAATAATCCGCTTATCGCCAGCGCGCTTTATTTGGCAAACTACATCCAGAGGGCAGGTTCAGGTACTATAGAAATGGTCAAACAGTGCAAAGCCCAAGGGTTGCCGGAGCCGGACTTTGTCTCAATAAGGAATGATGAATTTAGGGCGATATTGTATAGAGATATTTATACCGAAGCAGCCTTAAGCCAGATTGGTTTAATTGATAGACAGAAGAAGGCAGTTCAATATGTTAAAAGCAAAGGATCAATTTCCCGAAAGGAATATGTAGCTTTGACCGGTGTTTCGGCTCGGCAAGCTAATTTTGATTTAGCGGACTTATTGAAAAAGAAAGTTTTCATTCAAACCGGCAAGGGCAGAAGCGTCAAATATACGTTGCACGGTTAATGCACGGTTAATGCACGATTTGCACGATTACTGCACGATTATATTAATCTCTAGAGCAGACGTAAGAGTCGTCGACATTACCTTTGCAGAACCGGGGCGAACCGAGATAACTGCTTCTCTTACGGATCAATATTTTCATTGTGATTAGACATTATTGTAAAGTGACCGCATACTCAGGTTATAAAGCGAATGAGAGGCCGTTATCTTTTACTGTTGATGATCAGAGGCTTGAAGTTCGGGATATTATATGCAGGTGGGCGGAACCGGAGAAGGATTTCTTTAAGGTAATCGCTGATGACGATAAAGTATATACCCTTAGCTGGAATCGGAAATCGGATCTGTGGCTTATTGAAAAGATTTTGTAAAGGGCAATCCGGTTTGTTTGTAAGTTTTGTTTGACAAGCCACTTAAATGTTCATAAAATGTGAACGAATCGTTCATACATCGTGAACACTTGTCAGGGGGCAAGAGTGGAAAGCATTTTTTCTACAAAAAAACGGATCAAGATACTGAAAAGCGTTATCTTTAGCGAGCAGCCTATCAGTGTCAATGTCATTGCTGCCAGGCTTAAGATAAGCAAGGGGTTGGTTTCTAAATATCTTGATATTTTGGCTAAAGAGGGAATCGCCAGAAGGTCGAATGGTAAATACCTTATTACTAATTCGGCAGTCACAAAAGCCGCCAAAATTTTATTGAATATAACTGATATTGATGTAAAAATTTTTAAGAAGTTTGACTTTGTGGAAGCTGCTGGCCTTTATGGAAGCTGCGCCAAAGGCGAAAATACAGATGAATCCGATGTTGATCTCTGGATAAAGATTAAAGAAGTAAGCGATGAGAAAGTCGCTTCTTTAACTGCTCAAATGAATAAGAAAATAAGGAATGTAAAGCCTCTATTCTTAACTACCAAGAAGATTGAGAAGATGAAAAAGGACGATGAGCTTTTCTACCACTCATTGTCATTCGGCTCAATCGTTCTTTACGGAGAAAAAGATGCCATTCAATTATAACGATTGTATGAGAGAAGGATTGCTTAGAAAAATCCCGCCTTCAAAAGGTAAGGCTACGCAATCTTTAAAAAAGGCGAGAGAGTGGTTGAAGGAAGCGGAGAATTCTTTAAAAGGAGGCGCCTTTAGTTCATCAATATTAGCTTCTTATATGGTAATGTTTCATGCAGCTAGGACTATCCTGTTTTTTGATGGCTTTCGGGAAAAGAGCCATGCCTGCGTGGCAAGATACCTTGAAGAGAAGTACGTTAAAACCGGTAAGCTGGATAAGAAATGGGTAGAATTGTTAGACCATAGCCGGGAAATAAGACATGATGACCAGTATGACCTTAGTTTCTTTTCGACCAAAGAAGAGGCGGAAAACGCCCTGAAGTCTGCTAATGACTTCTTTGCAGCAATGGAAAGTCTGTTTAAGACTATTCTGAAATAGGTCACAAAGGGGTCACTATAGTTTTTTAGTTGGGAGTGATACAGGGCAAAAAAACAGCCTCTTGAACGAAAAAGCGGGAGATTGACCAGATGCTCTATCAATTCTACGGCATGACCAAGGAGGAAATAAAGATTGTGGAAGGAAAAGACAAATGACCGAACCTCTCATTCGGCTACAACAGAGAGCTTCAGATGTCTGTCTGAAGCAAAGTAAAAAGGAGCAATGGGCTAGAGCCCATTGTTGTAGGTATTCACGTAGACGAACCGGGGAGGCGGACAGAGCTAACCTTCTGGAAACAATATGAAAGAACTTTAAATCGGGCTTTTGGCCTTAAAAGCCTCTCTTGAGGATCAAAATTTTCATCGTGATCAAACATCGTTCTAAAGTGACCGCATACTCGGGTTATAAAGCGAATGAGAGGCCGTTGTCTTTTACTAT